>JAYFNP010000110.1:0-2603 GCA_034933385.1 Burkholderiaceae bacterium
CTTGCTGGGCGATGAAAAAAGCTTTAACACTGATTTCCGCAACCCGATTGAAAAGCAGGGCGACGAAGTGCGCCGCAACTTGCTGACGCGCCGCATCAAACCGTTCCTGTTGCGCCGCACCAAGGACAAGGTGGCCAAGGAATTGCCGCCGAAGACCGAAATGGTGCGCCTGGTCGAGCTGTTCGGCGAGCAGCGCGATTTGTACGAAACGGTGCGTTTGGCGATGGACGCCAAGGTGCGCAACGAAATCGCCAAGAAAGGTGTGGCACGCAGCCAGATCGTGATTCTGGAAGCGTTGCTCAAGTTGCGCCAGGTTTGCTGCGACCCGCGGCTGGTCAAGAACAGCAATGGCCGGATCAGTTCGGCTGCATCAGCGAAATTGGTCGAATTGATGGAAATGCTGGAAGAATTGCTGGGCGAAAAGCGCAGCATTCTGGTTTTCTCGCAATTCACCAGCATGCTGACGCTGATCGAGGCCGAACTGAAAACACGCAATATATCGTACGCATTGCTGACGGGCGATACCGTCGACCGCGCTGCCCCAGTGCGTTCATTCCAGCAGGGCGAGGTGTCATTGTTTCTGATCAGCCTGAAAGCGGGTGGCGTCGGGCTGAACCTGACGGCGGCCGATACCGTGATCCACTACGATCCATGGTGGAACCCGGCGACCGAAACCCAGGCGACCGACCGGGCCTGGCGTATCGGCCAGGACAAGCCGGTGTTTGTCTACAAACTGATCGCGAACGGTACGCTGGAACAGAAAATCCAGGATTTGCAGCAGAAAAAGGCGGAACTGGCGCGCGCCATGCTGGCGGCCGGTGAAACGCACAACGTGCAAATCACTCCGGAAGATCTGGAAGCGATCTTCGCGCCGCTGGAAGAATAAAAGTGAAGGCAGCGTTTGCCTGACGGGTCTGGCTGCCTTCGTTTTCCCCAATGTTACTTCTTCTTGCCCTTGGCTTTGGGTGCTGGCGCGGAAGCGCTGTTGTCGATCAGGCTCCTGAGCATCCAGGCATTCTTTTCATGGATTTGCAGCCGTTGCACCAGAATGTCGACAGTCGGCTGATCGTCGGCTTTCTCTGCAATTTTCAGCGCTAATCTGGCGGAGCGCGTGACCGCATCCTGACCGGCAATGATGTCGCGAATCATGCCGTCGGCATTCAGCGTGCCTTCCGATTCCTTCAGTGAGGACAGCCGCGCAAATTCCTTGAAAGTGCCGGGCGCCGGAAAGCCGAGTGAACGGATGCGTTCGGCGATTTGATCGAGTGCATTCCACAGTTCCGTGTACTGATCCATGAACATGATATGCAGCGTCTGGAACATTGGGCCGGTCACGTTCCAGTGGTAATTGTGCGTCTTCAAGTAAAGCACGAAACTGTCGGCCAGAACTTTTGAGAGCGATTCACTGATCGCGGCGCGATCCTTGGTGGAAATGCCGATGTCAATAGCGGGTACGGTGTTCATAATGATGCCTCCCTGTCGATTAAAAAGCTTCCGCCGTTTGCGAGCGGACACAATGTGATGCGATGTCTGCTCGATTCTACCGCTGTTCGCCAGTTCCGTGTTTGCCGGTCTCAGACTGCAAGCGCTCAATCTGCGAGACAAAATCTGGCGCCTTAACCGTTGCATTATCAATGCCAATGAGAATCCGGGCAGTGCTGGACGGAACAAACAGGCATAAAAAAACAGCGGCCCGAAGGCCGCTGTTTTGATGCATGGTACTGCTAAGCGATTAGGCTTTGGCAGCAGCTGCTGCAGCTTCCATTGCTTCAACTTTGGCGTTGTTTTCTTGAATGAAACGACGACGCCACGGTTTGAGCACGAAGAATGCGAGGAACGAGCAGGTGAACGCAATACATGCCGACAGGATGAAGGTACGATCCCAGTTACCGCCTGCAGCCAGACCGGCAGCGAACGGAACGAGCAGGGATGACGTGCCTTTTGCGGTGTATAGCGTACCGGCATTACCCGCAGCGTTTTTACCGCCGAAGGTGTCTGCGCACATGGATGGGAACAGCGAGAAGATTTCGCCCCAGAACGCGAACGTCAAGGCTGCAAACAGCATGAAGCCACCTGGCGTACGACCCCAGAATACCAGGCCGAGCAGAGCCAAACCTTCGCAACCGAACACCAGCAACATCGTGTTTTCACGGCCGATACGGTCAGAAATGTAGCCGCACAGCGGACGGGTACCACCGTTAGCGATGTTGTCGAGAGCCATTGCCATCGTCAACAGCGGCAGCGTGACGCCCAGAACCGTGACCGGAATCTTGGCCAGACCATAGTCGCGGGAAACCGGACCGAAGGAAGCCGTTGCCATGATACCGCCGGAAGCGACGCCGACGAAGCAGATGTAGATCAGCCAGAAGATCGGTTGACGAACGATTTGCGTCGGGGTGAAGTCCATCTTCGAGGTAATGACGCGCGGAACAGCCTTGGTGCCCGGCGGCAGTTTTGCTTTCGGCATGAAGCAGCCGGCGATGGCGATCACAATGCCTTGGCCGATACCGAAAACGAAGAACGCTTGCTGGTAGCCGGAAGAGTTGATCATGGCTGCCACTGGAACCACGGTGAATGCTGCACCGGCACCGAAACCTGCTGCC
>JAYFNP010000111.1:0-2436 GCA_034933385.1 Burkholderiaceae bacterium
CCATCCTGAAATGTTCTGCTTGCAGCCTGTGTCGTGGGCGCAAACAAGCGGTTCCAGGTGTCGGTGACCACAATGCAGCCTGGCTGTTTGTTGGCGAAGGTCCCGGATTTGTCGAGGATCAGCAGGGCGAGCCGTTTGTCGGGCCTTCCGGCAAACTGCTGGATAACATGTTGCTCGCGATGGGGCTGAAACGTGGCGAAAATGCGTATATTGCGAATATCGTCAAATGCCGACCGACCGACGGTAACGGTCGCGATCGTCCGCCGACATTCGATGAAGCGGCTGCCTGTCGCCCGTTCCTTGATCGACAGATTGCCCTGATTCGTCCGGAAATTATTGTTGCCCTCGGCAAAACGGCGGCCATGATGCTGCTGGGCAGCGATCCACAAGTTTCCCTGGCTACGATGCGCGGCAAGGCACATGTCTACGTTAGGCCGGACGGTCAGGAAATCCCGCTGATTGCGACTTACCATCCGGCTTATCTGTTGCGGCAATTGCCGGACAAGAAAAAAGCCTGGGCGGATCTGTGCCTGGCCATGCAAGCCAAAGCAGGCTGATACGGCTTGCTTTGATCCACCGTACAGGTCATGCGCGTACATTTTGAGCAAAAAATATACTGTATGGTGTATTTCTAAACACCCAATGAATTTTTGGCGCTAATGGGTGTTTTTTAACGATACCCCTGATTTTTGACGGATAGGCGCTATTGGGTTGTTTAGCATGGCGATTGTTTCTGGCAATATCGCAGCCATTCAGCAACTGAATGAATGGAATCGACTTGTGGCATAACGGCAACACGAATTTGCAAACAATAATCATTCTTATCTAGAATGAGCCCGATCAAATCGATAGTCAACCCGAACAAACATGAATTGAGAACAGGCATGAAATCCATCAGACCTATTTTATTTTCTGTCGCTGCCCTGGTTTTGTCCATGGCGCAAAGCGCTCATGCGGGGCGTCCGTTGACCGTTGATGATGCCAATGTGAACGATCCGGGGGCGGGTCACGTCGAAGCCTGGTTTGCGCGCATGCCCGGCCACGCGAACACATGGAATGTTGCGCCGGCATATTCCCCGATTAAAGACCTTGAAGTATCGGCAATACTGACCAGAGATACATCGGAAAATCTGTCCACCAGTGCGATTCAAGGAAAATGGCGCATTACCGCGTCGCAACCGGATGGGTGCAACTTCGGTCTGGTGGCCGGTATCTCCCATCGGGATAATGGCGGCGGAAATACGCCGTATCTGAACGCTCTGGCGACTTGTAACCACAAGGGTGGCGCGCTGCACATGAATCTTGGACTGTCGCATCCGGATAATGAAAAAACGCTGACCAACTGGGGCGTCGCTTACGAGCGCGAAATGTCCGGCGGGATTACCGGCCATATCGAATATTTCGGTTTGGAAAATGGCAAACCGACCGCGCAAGTCGGTTTGCGCAAGGACATCATGCCAGGGCTGCAACTCGATGGCACGGTCGGTCGCTCCGATGGCGACGTGGTTTTCAGCCTCGGCATGAAAAATCGTTTTGATGCTTGCCCCGAATTCTGTTCCTGAAAGAGAATGACAAACATTTTTCATTAGAGGCGCATGCGTCGGCATGTGCTCGTCCAGAGAACTGCCATGCCTAGCAAGAAAATCATAATCCGGCTTTGCTGTTCATTCGGCGCGTTGCTGATGTTGGCGTCCACCGTTTGTGCCGCAGACTGGCGCAATCTGGTGCAACCGATTGGTGCACTGATTACAGTCGAATCTGCCAGCACGGTGAATGATCGTCTGGGCGGTCGGCCGCCTTTTGATGCCGGCACCGATGTCACCACCATCCGGACTGTCACGCCGCAGTATTTCGTCCGTTTTTATAATCCGACTGCCGCCGAAAACCCTTCCAACGCGCTCGGCAGCTGGGTCATGCGCAGCGCCACGGTGCGTGGCCTGACGGCGGCACAGGTGCGCGACATCTTTGCATTGCCGTCGATGCCGACCATGATGACGATGGTGCTGGTGCCGACCGGTTCCAACATGTATACCGGCATTGCCGCGCCGATTGATGGTTGGGGCGCAGGCGGGGCTCAGCAATCGAAATTGATTGGCCCGCCGTGGGTGCCGGCGGGGAATTTCGTGAACCAGCAAGCCATCGGCGACTGCATCCTGTGTTATCGCGTACTTGCGCCGGATGGCAACGTCAACAGGGTGGCGAGCTATCTGGATGCGAGGATTCCGGCGGCATATTCCGATCTGGAAAGCGTCTACACCAATCTCGATTTGCTGTATTACGGCCCGACCGCTAGCCAATTCCGCCAG
Organism: Burkholderiaceae bacterium; assembly: GCA_034933385.1. Lineage (GTDB taxonomy): Bacteria > Pseudomonadota > Gammaproteobacteria > Burkholderiales > Burkholderiaceae_D > QZKY01. The sequence goes on from JAYFNP010000111.1 coordinate 2,307, forward strand.
GCGATCAATCAGGTTTCGCCACTACGCTACGGCAATCTGGCCGCGGATTCGGTACGAGCCAACGTATTGTTCAACGATATGATCGATCAACGGATTACTACCCGGATGCTTGATGGCAGGACGATCGGAT
>JAYFNP010000112.1:0-3810 GCA_034933385.1 Burkholderiaceae bacterium
TACTAGCGCCATCATGGAGGGAACAACATGCTGACAGCCGGTCAAATTCTCAAATCGAAACCAAACCAGACCGTCCATTCGGTCGCCCCGGAAACTTCGGTGCTCGAAGCCGTGCAAACGATGGCGGACAAACGTATCGGCGCACTACTGGTGCTGGAAAATGGTGTGCCGGCAGGCATCATCACTGAGCGCGATTTTGCGCGCAAGTTTGCGCTGATGAACCGTCTGCCGAGCCAAACGCAGGTACGCGAAATCATGTCGTCGCCGATCACTCATGTCGGCCACGCCGAAAGTGCCGAAACCTGCCTGGCGCTGATGGCCGAGCGCCAGTTCCGCCACCTGCCAGTCATTGATGGCAATCAGGTTGTCGGCCTGATCTCGATTACCGACCTGGTCAGGGAAGTCCCCGCCAAACAGCAATTCGTCATCGAGCAGCTGGAGCGCTACATCCGCGGCGACCGGGGTTGAGGCAAATGAAAGGGCCGCCGGACGGCATGCGTTCGCTGGCCTGCGACGGGCCTCGCCAGCGCAGGAAACGGATGATAGTACTTGTTACCGGTATCGGCGTTGACGACAACCAGCACTAGCCTGGCACCTGTTCAGCAACATCGGCCGATTCGGCCATTACCGCCGCCGTAACGCGCCTCCTGACGTTCGCGAAAAAACTCTTCATACGTCATGACCGCCTGTTCGGGGTGCTTCGTACGCATATGCGAGACATATGTGTCGTAATCAGGCAAGCCGATCATCATTTTTGCGGCGTGCCCGAGATACTTGCCAAATTTAGAAAGATCCTGGTACATCCTGTGCACTCACTTTATGCGGGGTCATTTTCTGATACGGCGTTTCCTCATCTGTCCGTCGGTTCACACGGTATGCCGTAATGCAGGCACGCACCCCATAGAACATCATGCTGACGACCACGAACAGGAACAGTAACGACAAAACCACATCGACACCGTCATTGAACACAATTTGCCGCATATGCTCGATACTCCTGGCCGGCGCAAGCACAACGCCCTTGTCTATCGCTTCCTGAAACCGACGGGCATGGGACAGGAATCCGATTTTGGGGTTGTCGTGGAAGATTTTCTGCCAACTGGCCACCAGCGTGGTCAAAAGCAACCATGCGGTTGGCACAATTGTCACCCAGGCGTACTTGTGCCGCTTCATTTTGAACAACACCACCGTGCAAAGTATCAACGCCACGCCGGCAAGCATCTGGTTTGAAATGCCAAACAACGGCCAGAAGGTATTGATGCCGCCAAGCGGATCGACGACTCCCTGGTACAAAAAGTAGCCCCATGCGGTGACGCACAACCCGGTCGCCACAAGATTAGCGAACCATGAATGCGTTTGCTTCAGCGAGGGCACGAAAGTTCCAAGCAAATCCTGCAGCATGAACCGGCCGGCTCGGGTGCCGGCATCAACCGCAGTCAGAATAAACAAGGCTTCGAACAGAATGGCGAAGTGATACCAGAACGCCATCATCGCCTTGCCGCCAAACATGGCCGCAAAGATCTGCGCCATGCCGACCGCCAGTGTCGGCGCACCGCCTGCCCGGGAAATGATGGTGCTCTCGCCGACATCTCTGGCCGTTTGCAGCAACACCTCCGGGCTGATGACGAAGCCCCATTGCGATACCACCTGCGCTGCACTTTGCGCTGTCGTGCCGATGACAGCCGCTGGACTGTTCATCGCGAAATAGATGCCCGGCTCAATGATCGAAGCCGCCACTATTGCCATGATGGCGACAAACGATTCCATCAACATGCCGCCATAACCGATGAACGGCATGTCTTGCTCGTTGTCCAACAGCTTCGGCGTGGTACCGGACGATATCAACGCATGAAAACCGGATACCGCACCGCACGCGATGGTGATGAACAGGAACGGGAACAGGCTACCGGACCAAACCGGACCGGAGCCATCGACAAATTGGGTCAGCGCCGGCATCTTCAAGGATGGCGCGACAACGAGTATGCCCAGCGCCAGGCCGGCAATAGTGCCGATTTTCAGGAAGGTCGAGAGATAGTCGCGTGGCGCCAACAACAGCCAGACCGGCAGCGCCGATGCGACAAAGCCATAGCCGACCAGCAGCCAGGTCAGTTGTATGCCGTCAAATGTGAACAACGGCGCCAGCACCGGGCTCTGCGCCACATGGCCGCCGGCGATGATGCCAAGGATCAGCAACACCAGCCCGATAACCGACACTTCGCCAATGCGGCCCGGGCGCAGGTAGCGCATATAAATGCCCATGAATATCGCAATGGGAATGGTCGCGACAACGGTGAACATCCCCCAGGGACTCCCCACGAGCGCCTTGACCACGATCAGTGCCAGGACAGCAAGCAGAATGACCATGATCATGAAAGTGCCGAACATTGCAATCACGCCCGGAATGGTGCCCATTTCCGACTTGACCATTTCCCCCAGAGAACGCCCGTCACGCCGCACCGAAAGGAACAGCACCATGAAATCCTGTACCGCGCCGGCCAAGACCACGCCGACAATCAGCCAGATTGTGCCGGGCAGATATCCCATTTGCGCGGCCAGCACCGGCCCAACTAATGGGCCAGCCCCGGCAATCGCTGCAAAGTGGTGGCCGAACAGCACATATTTGTTGGTCGGCACATAATCCAGACCATCGTTGTTGCGCACCGCTGGCGTCATACGCAGCGGATCAAGTTGCATGACCTTGTTGGCGATATACCGGCTGTAATAACGGTAAGCGGCAAAATAAATGGACACGGCCGCGACCACTATCCATAACGCGTTGATGCTTTCACCTCGTGAAAGCGCAACGATGCCAAGCGAGAAAATCCCCAGCACCGTGACCAATATCCACAAACCATTTTTTAGGACGACATTCATTTTTTCACCGCAAATCCAATTTTCTGAACAATTCCCTGAATCCTGCCTGAAGCAAGCTGATATGCCTACTCATTACGCGACCAGCACAGAAAATACAACATATGTGTTGTCATGCAAATACACGTCCGCTCATCTTTTGTCCTTCCCGCCAAACAGACCGCATCTGGCTCAACCCAGGCAGATCCTCCGCCATGCAGTGAGGAATATCGGCCCATTTTGTTCGGGAATGCCGTCAAAGGGTGTCGAATTGTCTTGTGTGATTGTTTCCGCCTGCCGTGCCTTTATGTGGAAAGGCACGGATATTCAGGCGGATTTTTTCGTGGATGGGTGCCAAGAAGGTTCATCACCCAGAGCCAGTGGCTGAACGCCCGGCGGCATCTGCCCATGAACGGTGACTCCCGGATTGCGGGACTGATTTCGATCAGTGACCGGGTCAGACGCAATAATGTGGTGCCAGAACATTCTTGTCCGCCATTTCGTCCAGAAGGCGGTCTAACTTTTCATGCAGTTCCTGTCGATCAGCCACCCGAAAATCTTTAGGCTCTACCACCTCCCGTAAATTCACGATGGGGACGCTACTGATCAAGCTCTTCTTGGGGGCATAGATACCGAGGTTACCGATGCACACCAGTTCATCTTGTTCATCCATTATGGCTCCTTATTGTTTAAGACAGTCACGCCAGCGCCTCCGTTCTTAACGGAGGACCCGAGCCATGCGATTATGGCTCGTCGCTATTTGGGCATAATGCGCCCAAAATCCGTGTCTGGACTTTTGCAATTGTACCCCTGCCCGGGAAAGGAAAGCCGGTCAATTGACGTTCTGGAGCCAAAGTCTGCCATCGCGTAAAGCCGTTCTTCGACAATTTTTGAGGCAAAAAAAACACCGGCATCTCGGCCGGTGTTTAATTCTTGGCATCCCCAAGGGGATTCGAACCC
>JAYFNP010000113.1:0-1620 GCA_034933385.1 Burkholderiaceae bacterium
CCGACCGGCTTTCGCTGGTTCGTGAATCTGATGCACATTCCGCTCGGCGATTTTTCGCGTGGCGCGGCGGTGCAACCGCCGTTCGCAGTGAAAGATCAATGGGTATTGCCGAACATCTGTTACGAAGACTTGTTTGGCGAGGAAATCGCCGATCAGATCGCCGCCGGCCATTATGCCGGCGAAGCGCAGCCGACCATCCTGCTGAACGCCTCGAATATCGCGTGGTTCGGCGACACCATCGCGCTGCCGCAGCACTTGCAAATCTCGCAAATGCGCTCGCTCGAAACCGGCCGGCCGATGCTGCGGACCACGAATACCGGCATGACCGCGATCATCGCGCCGGACGGCAGCGTGATCGCCAAACTGTCGCCGTATACGCGCGGCACACTGACAGCGACGGTGCAAGGCTACCACGGCGTGACCCCGTACATTTTGTACGGCAATGCGATCGTCGTTTCGCTGGCGCTGGCGATGCTGGTACTGGTCGGGTGGCTCGCCCGCCGCGCGCGCCACAAAAGCATCTGGCGCTGACCGCGCCTGAATCCTGCCGCACCTTCGCAAACGCCACAGTTCCAACCCCGTACCATCCGACTCGGCGAATCGAGGACGACAAGCTCATGAAAGCGGCTAATTTGGCGGTACAATCTCGCATTCACCGCAGATAGCCCATCATGGAAGCGCAATACCTCGCCCTGCTGCAAGACATTCTCGACCACGGCGTCGAAAAAAGCGACCGCACCGGCACCGGCACGCGGGCGGTATTCGGCCGGCTGTACCGTCACGATCTGAGTACCGGCTTTCCGCTGCTGACCACCAAACGCTTGCACGTGCGTTCGATCTTTCACGAACTGCTGTGGTTTTTGCAAGGCGGCACCAACATCGCCTATCTGAAAGAAAACGGCGTGTCGATCTGGGACGAATGGGCGACGCCGACAGGCGATCTCGGCCCGGTCTACGGTGCGCAATGGCGCGCCTGGAAAGGCGCGAATGGCGAAACCATCGACCAGGTCGCCGAAGTGATCCGCAGCATCCGCGAAAATCCGAACAGCCGCCGGCACATCATCAATGCCTGGAACGTCGCCGACTTGCCGGACGAACACCAATCCCCGGTGGAAAACGCGCAGGCGGGCCGGATGGCGCTGCCGCCGTGCCACGTGATGTACCAGTTCTGGGTCGCGAACGGCAAGCTGAGCTGCATGCTGACGCAGCGTTCCGGCGACGTGTTCCTCGGCATTCCGTTCAATAGCGCGTCGGTCGCGCTGCTGACCCACATGGTGGCGCAGCAATGCGATCTGGAACCGGGCGAGATCGTCCATTCGATTGGCGACTTGCATCTGTACCTGAACCATATCGAACAGGCGCAGCGGCAACTGGCGCGCGAACCTCGCCCGCTGCCGCAGCTGGTGATCAAGCGCAAGCCGGCATCGATCTTCGATTATCACTACGACGACTTTGAAATCGTCGGCTATGACCCGCATCCGGCGATTGCCGCACCGATCGCCGTCTGAATGAAATATAAGGGGTATGCATTAAAAACATTTCGTCCGGCCAGATATTCCGAGGCAGTTTCAAAATACAGGCTCCAGTATATTTTTTGGCCTTATTTTGTAAAATTACGAT
>JAYFNP010000114.1:0-2351 GCA_034933385.1 Burkholderiaceae bacterium
TGGTGACGCCGAACCAGACAGAGGCGCCAGCTTCGATCGTGACGTTGCCGATGATGTTGGCGGATGGTGCAATCCAGGCAGTCGGATGGATTGCCGGAGTGTGTTTTCCAAGTCGGTAAATGGCCATTTTCTCTGCAGGAAATTAAAAAAGTGGAGTGCGAAATATCAGGATAAACCGATATTCTACCGTTGGCTGAGTGAAAGCGGCGCGAGATTGCTGCTGCACGTTGTCGACATGTTTAGTCAGATTGTCATGAATGCTTGGGAAATGTCGATTAAATCGGCAAAAATTGCCCGATTCGGTCGCATATTTATTAAATGAACGGTAAAATAAAAAGGTTATCGGTTTCCATCGAGTTCACATGAGTACCAGTACAAGTGTTGCACAGTTGGCAAAGCCCCAATTTCGGATGAAACCTTCGCGTTCGGAATTCATCCATGTCCGTGAGTTGCGCTATCACGTCCGCCATTGGGGAAACGAAGACGCGCCGAAGTTGTTCATGGTGCACGGCTGGATGGACATGTCGGCTTCTTTCCAGTTCCTGGTCGATAACCTGAAACAAGAATGGCATGTGATTGCACCTGACTGGCGCGGGTTTGGCCTGACGCAGGCGGCACCGGGTCGCAGCTATTGGTTTCCGAATTATGTCGCCGATCTGGATGCGATTCTGTACCATTATTCTGGAAACGATAAGGTCAATCTGCTCGGTCACAGCATGGGCGGGAACATCTGCAGCATTTATGCCGGTGTGCGACCGGAAAAAATCCTCAAACTGGTCAATCTGGAAGGCTATGGCTTGCCATCGACGAGGCCTTTCGATGCGCCGATGCGCTATCGTCGCTGGCTGGATCAATTGCGCAATCCACCGGCACCGAAAACCTATGCGACCAAGATGGACGTGGCATCGGTATTGCAGAAAGTGAATCCGCGTTTATCGCCCGAGCGCGCCGATTTTCTGGCGGAACATTGGGCGGCGATGAAAGAATCAGGCGTTTGGGAAATCCTGGCTGATCCGATGCACCGCAATAGCAGTCCGCTGTTGTATCGTGCGGAAGAAGCGCTGGCATGCTGGAAGGGCATTACCGCACCGACGCTATGGGTCGAGGCAGAATTCACCGACATCTGGCAAAGACTGGGGCCAACCTGGAATGCCATCAATACCCCAGAGAATGTCGGCGAGTCTGAAGAGAACCGCCGTCGTCGGCTCGGGCACCAGGAAATTTTCCGGGCTGAATTTGAAAGCCGTCTGAATGCCATCCCGAATCTCACCAAGAAATGGATTGCGAATACCGGCCATATGCTGCATCACGATCAGCCGGAGCAGGTGGCGCAGATTGTCGAAACCTTTTTGCTTGGCGATGCGTAGCCTGTCAATATTGTTTTACTGCAAGTTATTCCAGGGCAGCGTAAAATATGCTCATCTTAACTACCCGATGCAAACGGCATTACCCATGCCCAAACATCAGCATTACCCATGCTAAACGTAGATCTTCATAGCCATTCGACCGTCTCGGATGGCGTCTTGTCCCCGACAGCGTTGGTTGCCCGCGCCAAATCGAACGGCGTCAACGTGATGGCATTGACCGACCACGACGAAGTTCAGGGAATTGCCGAAGCCCGCCAGGCTGCTGATGTTTATGGCGTCAGATTTGTCTCCGGCGTCGAAATCTCAACCACTTGGGCCGGTTCGACCGTGCATATCGTTGGTTTGGGCGTTGACGAAACCAACCAGCAATTGATTGATGGCTTGGCGCAAACACGCAGCGGACGCGTCGAACGGGCACACGAAATGTCGCGCCTGCTTGAGGGAGTCGGCATTTGTGGTGCCTACGAAGGTGCGATGAAAATGGTCAGCAATCCGTTTCTGGTGACGCGCAAGCATTTTGCCCGTCATCTGGTGGGAACGGGTATTTGCAGGGATATCAAGGATGCGTTTCGCCAATATCTGGTCGAAGGCAAGCCGGGCTACATGCCACACCGCTGGGCCAGCCTGGAAAATGCGGTGAAGTGGATTCGCGATGCGGGTGGCGTTGCCGGGATTGCGCATCCGGGACGCTACCGTTTCAGCGATCTGGTTTTTGGCGCCTTTTTCGAAGAATTCAAATATCTGGGTGGCACGATGATCGAAGTGGTGACTGGCAGCCATACGGTCGATCAGTACCGGCAGTACGCGAAAGTGGCGAAGGATTACGGCTTTCAGGCTTCGATCGGTTCCGATTTCCACGCCCCGGGTGAATCGCGGGTCGACATCGGCGAACTGCCGGGGTTGCCCGAGGGGCTGGTTCCGGTCTGGCAAGACTGGTTCTGACGCCGGTTTACTATAGAATTCGCACTCATCCCAATCCAAATG
>JAYFNP010000115.1:0-3965 GCA_034933385.1 Burkholderiaceae bacterium
AATTTTTTCGTGAAATAATCCATCTTTTCAGGCCGGACGTCGTGGCTTGACCGCATACCGTCATTTCTTTCAAATAACCGTTCCCCAATGACCGACAATCTTGCCCTGTGGCGCTTTGCCTACGTGCTGCCAAATCTGCTGGCGTGTTTCGGCATGGTATTTGTCGCAATGCTGGTATGGCGCCATCGCCGACAACGTGGCGGTATGCTGCTATGGCTGGTAGCGGTAACCGCGGCTTTCTGGGCTTTTGGCGAAGGCGCCGGGTTTGCCGGACTCTCCCCGGCGTGGATTCTGATCGTCTGGAAAACAGGTTATTTCGGCGTGGCGCTGACGCCGTTGCTGCTGGTGCTGTTTGCCATTGAATATGTTGGTTACGGTTATTGGTTGACGCGCCGACATATTGCGCTATTGTCGATATTGCCGGTTGCGACGCTGCTGGCTGCCTGGACCAACGAATGGCACGGTTGGATTTGGGCGACGATCGCGATGGATATGAGCACGCCGAGTCCGACGCTGGCCAACACGCATGGCCCATTGCTGTGGATCTACGCCGCCTACTGCAATCTGCTGGCGCTGGTTACGGCCTGTTTCCTGGCGCGCCGTCTGCGCGAACTGCCACCGCCGCAGCGTCGCCAAGTCTATCTGCTGATTGCCGCGATGGCCGCGCCGCTGGCGGCAAACGGTTTGTACATGATGCGGCTGGTACCGATACGCAACATGGATCTGACGCCGGCTGCCTTCATCGTTGTCGTTTTCGTCTTCATCCGCAGTCTGCAACGCGAGCGCATGTTCGAACTCGCGCCAGTGACGGCACACGAAATTTACCGCGGCCTGGAAGACGCGGTGTTCGTCATCGACAATGACAACCGTGTGCAGGACATGAATGGCCCGGCGCGTCATCTGCTGCCAGCTCAGGAGACCGAGCACATCGGGCAGTCGCTGGCCATGCTGCTGCCGCAATTACAGGACTTGCTGGCGGATGCGACTTGCGAGCAGCGTGGTGAAGTGCAAATCGGTGAACATTTTTACGATGTGCGCGTGACGCCGCTGGATCATGCTGTCGGTCGTTTTTCCGGACGTCTGCTGGTGTGGCGTGAAGTCACCGAACGCAAGCGCCTGGAAGCGGAATTGCGCCGGCTGGCGCTCACCGATTCGCTGACGGGTTTGATCAATCGCCGTCACTTTCTCGCACGCGGTGCGGAGGAAATCGACCGGGCACGGCGTTACCAGCATCCGCTGAGCCTGATTATGGTGGACATCGATCGGTTCAAGGACGTGAACGATAATTACGGTCATGAAACCGGAGATCGGGTATTGCTCAAATTGGCTGAAGTTCTGAATGCACAATCGCGTGCTTCGGATTGCGTCGGGCGTCTGGGCGGAGAGGAATTTGCGTTGTTGCTGCCGCAAACCGATCAGGACGCAGCCGATCGTGTCGGGCAGCGGCTGCTGGGAGCCGTGCGCGCCGCCCGAATTTCGATGGACGCTGAAAGTACGCTTGGTTTTACCGTCAGTGCCGGCGTGACGACGATGCAGGACAGCGATTTGTCGATGCGCACGTTGTTGCGTCGTGCTGATGATGCGTTGTATCAGGCGAAACGGACGGGGCGCGACCGGATGGTTTCGGGCTGAATTATCTCTCGCGATGTCAGGGGCATATTGGAACAAGTAGTTCCGACGCAATGCGCTACGCTTATTGCAACCTACTTGTTGTGTCGATGTTTGGGTAAGGTGGATTAGTTTTGTAGAGTGGATTAGGCGCACAGCATCGTAATCCACCATCTAGGCCGATTCTGGCGCTCACATCGTTAATCCCGGTATTCAAGCCAGCGCCAGCACGGCTTCCATCGGGTCGGTGGTGCCGACCAGCGTTGCCATCTGCTCGGCTAGTGCATACGCGCTCTCCGGATCGGCGGTGACTAGGTCGAGCACATGGATTGCCGCGTTGTAGGCCGCATCGCCCGACAGATGGGTCGCATCCGCCGTCGGCACGGTGGATGTGCCAAACAGGTTGGCAAAGTCCAGCCCGGCCTTGACCCGATTGTCGAGCAGCGTCTGCCGCTGGCAGGCTATCGTGTAATCCGACTGGCTGAGTTGTCCGGCTTCCAGCATTGCGCCGAGATCGAGGTTCAACGCACAGTCGATGAACGCCGCCATCACTTGATACACCGGCGTGCCGGCATCGAGTTGCGCAGTCCAGTAGGCGATGCCACCCGCCCCGCCGCTTTGCCCAAGCACGTTGGTGTAGAACTTGGCCGCCAGCGCGGCATTGTCCAATCCGCCATATTCCTGTGCGAAACGCGGGTGTTCCGAGAAACTGCGGGCAATGTCAATCAGCGTTGCGCTGCCGCTGTTTAGTTCATCCACCCAGTAGGCCAATCCGGCAGCACCCGGGGCGCGATCATAGAACGCCGCATACAGTCCGGCGACCAGTTCGCTGGTGTTCGCTGATTCGCGCGGCAGATAGCCGACTGCACCCGGATCGACGATCACGCCGTTGACTGTGCCGTCGGCGTCGAATTCGCCGCCATCGGTAATAGTGAAGTCGATGCGCCAGGAATGGCCGACATGTTCGATAGCCGAGGCGATATTGGCCCAGTGGCCATCGGCGGCCTGTTTCCAGTAGCCGTTGACTACATACTGATCCGAGACGAACAGGCTGAATGTTTCGCTGGTGGCGGTGCCAATTTCGGCGGTGAAACTGACCAGCCCGAGCGGCAGGCTGGCTTCGGCTGGCACATCCGCCGGTACCGGCAACTGTTCGATGTGGGTGATGCTGGCGTTGCCGGTGGCGGGGGTGCCGGCATCCGAACCGGCCACCAGCGTGACGTAGGTTTGGGTACCTTGCGTTTCATCGGCGAACGTCGTTGAGGTCACGTCCGCCTGCTGCGAATCGGCTATCCCGTCGCCGTTGCCATCCCCGGCCACCGCGCTGCCGCTGCCCGTGTCCAGCCCCGGCACCTGCGTTTCCACTTCCGTCGAAACACCGTCATCGTCATCCGGTGGCGCGACATATTCATCCACGTTGGTGACACTAACCGTAATCGTCTGAACGCTTGTACCGCCGTGACCGTCGCTGGCCGTGACATCGACAAGGTAACTGTTGTTCGCGTCGGCATCGGTTGGATGTTCGTAGTCCGGTGCAGCGACAAAAACCAGTGCGCCGGTGCTCGCATCGATGGTGAACTTCGCCTGATCCGCACCGCCTGTCAGGCTGTACGTAATGCTGTCGCCGTCAGCGTCGGTCGTCGTTACCGTCGTTACCGCCACGGTGTTCTCTGCAACGTCGATCGCCGCCGTCGCGCCTCCGCCGTTACTGGTGACAACAGGAGACGCGTTTAACGTGGCGGCAATACCGTTGCCAGTCAAATCGGCCACATTCAACGCCGCATCGGCTCCTGCCGCCCAGTCCTCGGCTGCGGCCAGATTGTAGGTCGTGCCATCAATGGAACTGGTTCCAGCCTTGTCCATCAAATTCTCGACAGCGACTTGATCTGCGGCGCTGAGCGTGACGCTGAACGAAGTGCCGGAAGTAATTTCAACATCTGCGCTGTCTGTAAGCGTATAAACTGCTCCGCCATGGCCGGTGAACGTCAGCTTGCTGACATCAATGTCGTTCGCTGCGCCTGAGTGACTGACGAATCCCGTTCCCGTCACTACCAGCGTATTGGTGCCAGCGCTGTAAGTGGCGCTGGTGATCGTCGGTAACGGAACATTGGAAACCGTGATGCCATTGCCGTTAGTGTCCGCGACAACAACAGCTGCATCGGCACCTGCCGCCCAATCTTCGGCTGCCGCCAGGTTGTAGGTAGTGGCACCAGTGGAACTCGTGCCGGCTTTGTTCAGTATCTGTTCCACTGCCGCCTGATCAGTGGCAGACAACGACAGCGTGAATGACGTTCCGGAAGTAATATCAACATTAGCCGTATCGGTTAGCGTATAGGTTGCGCCGCCTTCGCCGGTAA
>JAYFNP010000116.1:0-3990 GCA_034933385.1 Burkholderiaceae bacterium
TTTTCACGTGGGAATCAACTACCGTACCCCGACATTTCAGCCAGCAAGTCTTTTTTTATTGCATCGGGATTGATTTGAACACCGAGCGACGTATTGCATCGCGGGCAATTCAGTGAAATGCACTTCCACGACCTCCCACCATAACCGCAGCCGCTTACCTCTCTAACGGTAACGCCAGTAACAACTTCTTCACACCTCGGACATTTTGTAGTCATACCGCCCCCCTTTGTGAATGGCTGTTCGGAATAACGACTATACCGCAACTGTCTGGTTCTCTCGTTGCTTTTTCTCAATCGCCGCCAGGGCAATTCGCGCCACAGGCACAGCCAGCGGAGAACTTGTCCGGAGTTCAAATTTGGCACTGCAGAAATAGAAAAGGGGCTAGCATTTCTGCTAACCCCTTGATATTGCTGGTGCTGATGGCCGGAATCGAACTGGCGACCTACTGATTACGAATCAGTTGCTCTACCAACTGAGCTACATCAGCGAAGTCCGTCATTTTAGCAAACAATTGCCGTTTTTGTCAGCATCCACCTATTATTGAGCAATTAGAATGTTTCCCAGCCATCAGCGCTGTTGACACTATTCAAACTGCGCTTCGACCCGGAGGACTTGGGGGTGACCAGTTTCGGCTCTATGGCGCGCCTCGATGCTGTATGTACGGGTCGCGTCACCACCATCCGGCGCGGAACAGCTCTGACTGGCGAGGTCTGCCGCACCATCGAACCTCCAGACATGATCTTGAACGAGCCTACCAGGTCGGTCAGCTTGTCTGCCTGACCACGCATCGATTCTGCCGCCGCCGCCGCCTGCTCGACCAGTGCGGCGTTCTGCTGGGTAATCTGATCCATCTGGGCAATCGCGACATTTACTTCCTCGATTCCGGCACTCTGTTCGCGGCTGGAGGCGGAAATATCGTCCATGATCGCGGCCGCGCGTTTGACCGAGTCGACGATTTCGTCCATCGTCTTGCCCGCTTGCTCGACCGTTTCCGCACCGGCGTCGATGCGGCCGACGGTATCGTTGATCAAGGTCTGGATTTCCCGGGCAGCCGAAGCACTGCGTTGCGCCAGGCTGCGCACTTCGGTTGCGACGACCGCAAAACCTTTGCCCTGCTCGCCGGCACGCGCCGCTTCGACCGCCGCATTCAGCGCCAGGATGTTGGTCTGGAATGCGATGCCGTCGATCAGGCTGATGATATCGACAATCTTGTGCGAACTTTCCTTGATCGAACCCATCGTGTCGACCACCTGGCTGACGGCATCTCCCCCTTTGACCGCAATCGCCGACGTCGATTGCACTAGTTGCGTCGCTTCCTGTGCATTGTCCGCATTCTGGCGGACGGTTGAAGTCAGTTGTTCCATCGCCGAAGCGGTTTCTTCCAGGCTTGATGCCTGCGATTCGGTGCGCGCCGACAGATCGAGGTTGCCGGAGGCGATTTCGTTCGCTCCGGTATTCACCTGTTCGGTCGCTTCGGTGATCTGGCCAACCAGCAGCTTGACGTTGATTTGCAGCACACGCAGTGATTGCGCGATCTTGCCGATTTCATCGTCGCCGTGCGCCGCAATGCGCCCGGTCAAATCGCCGGAACTCATCTGGTTGATTTCTTCGAGCATCGAGTTCATCGGCCCGACGATACTGCTGCGCAGGCTGAAGCACGCCACGACCGCCAACAGTCCACCAATTCCGGCCGCCGCACAGGCGCCGTACAGCATCACTTGATCAGTACCAGACGACAGCCAGGCCAGAACGCCACTGGCAGCGAACAGGATGAACAGGGCACCAAAAGTCAGCGCCAACCGGCTCCCAATCGACAGGCTGCGCAAACTGCGCAAAAAACCGAGCGGCGAACGCGCGATCGCGTTGCCTTCATGAATAAATAAGCTTTTGCTGCCGGCACGAATCCCCTGATACGCCTCATCCGCTGCCCGCACCTGTTCGCGTGACGGCTTGCCGCGGATCGACGTGTAACCGACCACCTGGTTGTTTTCAATCAGCGGTGCCGCATTCGCCTCAACCCAGTAATGGTCGCCATTCTTGCAACGGTTCTTGACCATGCCGGTCCACGCCTTGCCGCTTTGCAGCGTACGCCACATGTCGGCAAACGCTTCCGGCGGCATGTCCGGATGGCGCACGATGTTGTGCGCCTTGCCCATCAGTTCTTCCTCGGAAAAACCGCTGATGCGCACGAAATCGCTATTGACGTAGGTGATTCTGCCCTTGAGATCAGTCTTGGAAACAATGGTTTCCGAGTCTGCCAGGATATATTCCCTGTTGGTCACAGGCTGGTTGTTGCGCATGATGGTGGCTCCCGTTGGTAATCGGAATATGTGTGAAAATTGATTTGAAACGATTCTAATCGCGATTTGGAAATCTTGCAGAGAGGTAACAAAAACGCCGGCGGTACATAAGCGGGTTATACTTCCTGCCAATGGCAAGACACAGCCTGAAGCTGCTGCTTTTTTGAACTGGAACGTATGGGAATGACATGAACAATCTGCTGAAACGCTGCATCTGCAAGGGCACCATCGGGCTGCTGGTATTGACCGTTGCCACGGCCTGTGCCGAAACCCCACAGGAAGGTGAAGTCAAGAAGCTGATCGAGCAAAACCTGGGCGAAGGCACGCACATCGACGAAGTCAAACAGACGCCGTATGCCGGCCTGTACGAAGTCCGCACCGGCAGCAATATCATCTACACCGACGCCAAGGGGCAATATGTGTTTGCCGGCCAGATATTCGATGCCAAGACCAAACAGAACCTGACCCGGGAACGGATCGACGACCTGAGCAAAATCAAGTTCTCCGATCTGCCGCTGGATCTGGCATTCAAGCGGGTCAAGGGTGACGGTTCGCGCACCATCGCAATCTTTTCCGACCCGAACTGCGGCCATTGCAAGCGTTTCGAACAAACGCTGAAAGAAGTGGACAACGTAACCGTATACACCTTCATGTACAACATCCTGTCGGAAGATTCGGCCAAGAAAGCGAAGAACATCTGGTGTTCGTCCAATCCGGCCCAGGCATGGCAGAACTGGATGGAAAACGGCAAAGCTGCGGCCGCAGCGGCGAATTGCACCGATCCGGGCAAGCAGGTGTTTGACCTGGGCCGCAAGCTGAATGTCAGCGGCACGCCGACAATTTTCTTCACCGACGGCAGTCGTGTCCCCGGCGCGCTGGATGCAAAAGCGCTGGAACAGAAGTTTGCCACGTTGAAATAGCTGAAATTGGCGAATTTAATGGGGGTATATTAAAGAATACCGCGATGCAGCCAGAACTTTTGCGGCACATTTAAAATACCCTGAGCAGTATATTTTTGTGTAAAAACGCCACTGTTGCCATCAATTGCACCGCCGACGGACGACAATCCGCCCGCAAGCCCTTGATCTACCGCTATAATTTAAGATCAACGATAGACAACGCCTGAAGACCCGACCCGCTTGCCAGGCGGGTCGGGTTTTTTGCTTTTACTCACGACAACAACATGAAACAACCTGCGATTTCCCCGGTCGAAGCGCAACTGCGCGAAATACTCAGCCGCCGCATCCTGATGCTCGACGGCGCGATGGGCACAATGATCCAGCGTTACAAGCTGACCGAAGCCGATTACCGCGGCACGCGCTTCGCCGACTTCGCGCCACCCGCCTCGGCTGGCGCACGCGAGTTGTTCGTCAAGGGCAACAACGAATTGCTGACGCTGACCCAGCCGCAGATCATTGCCGAAATTCACGAGCAGTATCTGGCCGCCGGCGCCGACCTGATCGAAACCAACACCTTCGGCGCGACCCGCGTGGCGCAAGATGATTACCACATGGCGCATCTGGCCTATGAGATGAACCTCGAAGCGGCTAGACTGGCGCGCGCCGCCTGCGCCAAATATTCGACGCCGGACAAGCCGCGCTTCGTCGCCGGTTCGATCGGCCCGACGCCGAAAACCGCGTCGATTTCGCCCGACGTCAACGATCCGGGCGCACGCAACGTCACCTTCGAT
>JAYFNP010000117.1:0-5456 GCA_034933385.1 Burkholderiaceae bacterium
TGCGGGCATCATGAAATTGTCTTCCAGGCGAAATGACAGCAGTACCGCTTTTTTCGTCCATTGATTGACGAGCCAGTCGTTATTCCTTTTTTCGGCAATACGCAACGTACCGTTATCAAGCATGTTGATGACGTGGCTAACCGCATCGCGCAATTACGGCGATGCATTGGTCGAAGTAATGCTGGCACGGTTTTCCCATGCTTGATCGATGATTTCTTGCAGCTGTTGTTGGGTCATTTGGAAAAATTCATACAAGGTTGCGAAAGCCCGAGAAATCCTCGCACTTAGCTGGTTTCAGGTGGATTATATATTTATTGTGCTCGGTCGACGGCATTTACATACATGCCGCAAGCCAGCCAAGAAGCATATAGCAGAACGAAATAGCCTGCTAGAATTCCACTTTTCCACTTTTCCTAATTTCTACAGTTCTACCGATAGCGGCTTTCAGGTAGGGTGGCGATCGTCTGGATTTGTTGGCAAATTGTCATTTCAATCGGCAGTAATTGGCTTATCGTTTTCAACCCTCTCAAAGAAAGCAATTCCAAATGAACGACAAAATCAGAATCGGTATTGCCGGCTACGGCAACCTGGGGCGCGGTGTGGAAGCATCTATCGCACAAAACCCGGACATGAAACTCGTCGGCATCTACACGCGTCGCAACCCGGCAGACATCAAGCCGAGCACGGCTGGTGTGCCAGTGCATGCATTGGCTGACGTCGCCAATTTCAAGAAAGATGTTGATGTCATGATCCTGTGCGGCGGATCGAAGAGCGATCTGCCGGAGCAGGGGCCTGCATTGGCGACGCTGTTCAATACAGTGGACAGCTTCGATACGCACGCGAAGATCCCCGAATATTTCGATGCGGTGGACAAGGCTGCCAAATCCGGTGGCAATACCGCGCTGATTGCGATTGGCTGGGACCCGGGACTATTTTCGGTCAACCGCCTGTATGGCGAAGCGGTGCTGCCGGAAGGCGACACTTATTCGTTCTGGGGTTATGGCGTAAGTCAGGGGCATTCCGATGCATTGCGCCGTGTCCCAGGCGTAGAAAATGCGGTGCAATACACCGTTCCATTGGAGAAGGCGATGGAACTCGCGCGCAGCGGGTCGCGTCCGACATTGTCGACCCGCGAGAAGCATACGCGCGACTGTTATGTGGTGCTTGCCGAAGGCGCGGACGCAGTTGCCGTCAAAGAGGCGATTGTGACGATGCCCGACTACTTCTCCGACTACGACACGACGGTAAATTTCATCGGCGAGGATGAATTGAAAAACAAGCATGCTGCGATGCCGCACGGCGGATTTGTCATTCGCAGCGGCATTACCGGCAGGAACACCGCACAGACGATGGAATTCCGTCTCAAGCTCGATAGCAACCCGGAATTCACCGCCAGCGCGCTGATTGCTTATGCACGGGCCACCTATCGCCTGAATCGCAAGGGTGACATTGGAGCGAAATCGGCTTTCGATATTGCGCCAGGGTTGCTGTCGCCGAAGAGTGCAGCCGATTTGCGCAAGGAATTGCTCTGATACTCTGATCCGGTAGGCAAACATGACACGGCATGGGATACCCATGCCGTGTCATCGCTCAGGATTTCGCGAGATTTTTCGTGAATGAGACGATGCGCCGCGCCGCTTCCAGGCATTCTTCAACTTCGGCCACCAGTGCAATACGGATGCGGTTCTTGCCCGGATTGATGCCATGCGCATCGCGCGCCAGATAGCTGCCGGGCAGAACGGTCACGTTACAGTCGGCATACAGGCGTCTCGCGTATTCCGTGTCCGACAACCCTGTGCGGGTGTGAACGTTGGCCCACAGATAAAAACTGGCGTCCGGCAAAGATACATCGAGTACCTCTTGCAATAGCGGTGCGACTTGCTGGAATTTGGCCGAGTATTTTTTCCGGTTCTCGACCACATGCTGCTCGTCGTTCCACGCAGCGATTGATGCATGCTGCACAGGCAAACTCATCGCGCTGCCGTGATAGGTGCGGTAAAGCAGGAATTTTTTGACGATTGCAGCATCGCCGGCGACGAAGCCGGATCGCATCCCGGGAACGTTGGAGCGTTTCGAAAGGCTAGACAGCATGATGAGCCGCGGGAAACCGGTTCGTCCGAGCTGATGGGCGGCTTCCAGCCCGCCGAGCGGCGCCTGGTCGCCAATATAAATTTCCGAATAACATTCGTCCGACGCACTGAGGAAGCCGTAACGGTCGGATAGTGCGAACAGTTCTTTCCAGTCGTCCATTGTCAGTACGGCACCGGTCGGGTTGCCGGGTGAACACAGGTAAAGCAGCTGTACCCGCGCCCAGACGTCATCCGGAATGCTTCGGTAATCAGGCGCGAAATTGCGTGCAGGATCGGCATTTGCAAAATAGGGTTCTGCCCCTGCCAGAAACGCCGCGCCTTCGTAGATCTGATAGAACGGATTCGGACACAGCACCAGCGCGCCCGGTTTCGGGTCGATCACCGCCTGTGCCAGCGAAAACAGTGCTTCGCGCGAACCGAGTGTTGGCAGCACTTGCGTGACTGGATCGATTGTGGGCAAGCCGTAGCGCAATTCCAGCCAGTTTGCGATAGCAGTACGCAATTGTTCGGTACCCAGCGTCGCCGGATAACTGGAAAGTCCGCCAAG
Source organism: Burkholderiaceae bacterium (assembly GCA_034933385.1). Classification (GTDB taxonomy): domain Bacteria; phylum Pseudomonadota; class Gammaproteobacteria; order Burkholderiales; family Burkholderiaceae_D; genus QZKY01. The sequence continues at coordinate 2,638 of JAYFNP010000117.1, forward strand.
ATTATCTGTCAGTGCTTTTTTGATGAAATCCGGCGTCGGGTGACGTGGCTCACCCAAACCAAGGCTGACATGAGAATATGCTGGATTTGGTTGGATGTCGGACAACAACAAGCGTAGTTTTTCAAACGGGTAAGGCTGAAGTTTGTCGAGATAAGGGTTCACTTTGGCGACACAGTATTCTTTAGGGTTGAAAACGTCGTTCAAATTGCTTGCATTATACCTGCGCATAACTGCTGTTTCCCATAAGCATCATGTGCGGACATATGTGAATAGAAGATGGGACGGATGATATGATAATGGTTTGCAGCAAGAACGTTTTCTCGTCGTGCTTGTGGGCGATACTTTTTATTTCTTACCCGGCTATAGCTGAGAGTTGTCGATAACGTGCTTCTAACTTCCATCAAATTATCGGGATTCAAGTCCTTTGTTGATCCCACTAATTTCCAGGTGCATGGACAGCTGGTCGGCGTTGTCGGTCCGAACGGTTGCGGCAAATCCAACATCATTGATGCGGTGCGCTGGGTTCTGGGTGAATCACGCGCTGCTGAATTGCGCGGCGAGTCGATGCAGGACGTGATTTTCAACGGTTCGACCAATCGCAAGCCTGCCGGTCGTGCCTCGGTGGAACTGGTTTTCGACAATTCGCACGGAAAAGTCTCCGGTCAGTGGGGACAGTACGCGGAGATTTCAGTCAGACGCGTTCTGGCGCGTGACGGCTCGTCGACTTATTACATCAACAACCAGGTGGTTCGGCGGCGCGACATCCAGGATATTTTCATGGGTACAGGCTTGGGACCGCGAGCCTACGCCATCATTGGGCAAGGCATGATCTCGCGCATCATCGAGGCGCGTCCGGATGAATTGCGGGTATTCCTTGAAGAAGCCGCGGGCGTTTCCAGGTACAAAGAGCGGCGGCGCGAAACCGAAAATCGACTGCACGATACGCGCGAAAATTTGCATCGCGTTGAAGATATCTTGCGCGAACTGGAAACAAACCTCGGAAAACTGGAAAGCCAGGCCGAGGTCGCACGCAAATACCATGAACTTCAGTCAGAGCAGGATGAGAAGCAGAAATTGCTGTGGTTGATGCGCCGAAATGATGCCGATGCCGAGCGTGTCAGAATTTCGCGCGAGATCGAGAAAGCACAAAGCGGGCTTGAGGCGCAGACCGCTGATTTGCGCCGCATGGAAGCTGCGCTGGAGCATTTGCGTCAGGCACATTTTTCCGCCGGAGACCGGATGCATCAGGCGCAGGGGTACCTGTACCAGACCAATTCTGAAATTGGCAGCCTGGAGGCGCAGATTCGGTTCGTGTTTGAATCACGCAGCCGTATGCAGGCGCAAATCAATGCGCTGGAACAACAACGGACACAGTGGCAGCAACAAGGCAAACAACAACAGCAAGAACTGACAGAAGCCGGAACAAAACTGGAAGAACTGGACGAGCTTGCGCGACAATCGCAGGAACAGGTGCGACAACAGAGCGAAATTCTGCCAACACATGAACTGGCATGGCGCGAAGCTCAGGAGAAAGCGTCAGGTTTGCGCGCCGCCACAATGCAGGTGCAGCAGCAAATCCAGCTGGCATCCGCGCAGCACCGCAATGCTTCCGGCATGCTAGCGTCGCTTACCACGAGAAGCGAACGTCTTGCGCGTGAAAGTGCGGAATTGCAAGTGCCGGATGCAGCTCAATTGACCCAGTTGACCGACAGATTGGATGAAACGCAACGGGCACTCGCGGAAGAACAGAACCAGATAGAGGTTGTCAGGCAGCAACGTGTCTCGCTGGAAGAAAGCCGCCGCAGTGCGCAGGAACAGCTGAATCGCGAAAACACCAGTCTGACGACCATTGAAGCACGGCTTACAGCCTTGAAACAGTTGCAGCAAAATGTCCAATCACAGGGGAAAGTTCAGCCCTGGCTGACCAAACATGAACTTGGCGGGTTGCCGCGCCTATGGCAGAAATTGCAAATTGAGCCGGGTTGGGAAACAGCGCTGGAAGCGGTGTTGCGCGAACGCATGTCGGCATTGGAAATTTCCCATATTGAATGGGCCAACGCATTCATGACCGATGCGCCGCCGGCAAAGTTGGCCTTTTTCTCCAAAACGAATGCATCGCTGGCGACCGGGAACAACCATATTCCTTCTGGCATGACGCCATTATTCAACTTGTTGAAACTGAATGATGCTGATCTGGATGCGATGATGCGCGAATGGCTGCTTGATGTTTTCGTCGCGCCGGAGGCAACTGATGTCTTTCCCTTGCGAGAGGCATTACCGTCAGGTGGATGCTTGGTCACACGTGATGGACACCTGATCGGCAGAAGCAGTGTGCGTTTTTATGCGCCCGACTCCGAGCAAGATGGCATGATGGCGCGAAAGCAGGAAATTGATCGCCTCGATTTGCAGCAACGCGAACAAAAAGCACAGGCTGACGAAGCCAGAGCGGGATTGGCACGTGAAGATGCGGCCTTGACGCAGTGCGGTCGCCAATTGCAGGAATGTCGTCAACGTGCCGACATGCTGACAAAAACTGCACATGAGCTGCAGCTGACGGTATTGAAATTGTCTGAAATGCAGCAGCGCTATGAGCAGCGCAGCACGCAAATTGAAACTGATCTGGCTGAAATTCGCGAACAGGAAGCGGTACAACGCCAAGGCATTGCTGATGCGGAGCAACGCCTTGAGCAGCTTGACGTAGCATTGGCCAGTGCACAAAACGAATACGAGAACTGCCAGACCGACTATCTGACAAAAGAACATCTGCTGAACGAAGCCAGACAACGCTTGCGCGACTGCGAACGCACCGCACAGGAAGC
>JAYFNP010000118.1:0-6549 GCA_034933385.1 Burkholderiaceae bacterium
GCGTCCTTGTTCGACGGTAACCGTAATGAACTTGGTCGCCCCTTCGCCGTCACGCACGATCATCTGCGCCAGCCGCTGCGCCACGTCGGTTACCGCTGCAGACAGCACGGCGTAATCCTGCGTCTCGACGCTGGTCATGCCGACATCGAGCATACCGGTCGCGATCAGCATGAACGAATCGTTGGTCGAAGTATCTCCGTCGACCGTGATGCAGTTGAACGACTGGTCGGCCGCATCCTTCAGCATGCGCTCCAGTAACGGCTGCGGCACGCGCGCATCGGTCGCGATGTAGCCGAGCATGGTCGCCATATTCGGCTTGATCATGCCGGAACCTTTGCTGATGCCGGTAATCGTGATCTTCTTGCCGCGAATGGTCACCGTACGCGACACAGCCTTCGGCTGCGTGTCGGTGGTCATGATCGCTTCGGCAGCATTCAGCCAATTATCTTCCTTGAAATTTGCCAGCGCCGCCGGCAAGCCCGCTTCAATACGCTCGACCGGCAATGGTTCCAGGATCACCCCAGTCGAAAACGGCAGAATTTGCGATGCCGCGCATTCCAGCAAATCTGACAGCACCGTACAAGTGCGATTGGCAGCCAGCAGTCCGGCTTCGCCGGTGCCGGCATTGGCGTTGCCGGTGTTGACTACCAGCGCACGAATCGGCAACCCTGTCCTGGCCACTTCTTCGAGATGCGCCTTGCAAACCTGCACTGGCGCTGCGCAAAAACGGTTCTGCGTAAACACGCCGGCCACCGTCGCGGTCGGGGCCAGCTTCATGACCAGTAAATCCTTGCGGTCCAGCTTGCGTATGGCCGCCTTGGCATAGCCCAGTTCGATACCGGCGACAGGTTTCAGGTCGGTTGCAGCGGGAATCGGAAAATTGACGGACATGTTGGAATCTCTCTGTCGTTAATGCAAAGCAGCGCATATTGTAAAGGGTTTGCCGGCATGAAAAAAGGGCGGCCAGGCCGCCCTCCGGGATGTGCACTCAAACTATTTCAGTTTTCCGTGGCATTGCTTGTACTTCTTGCCACTGCCGCATGGACAAGGTTCATTCCTGCCAACCTTGGGCATCGCGTTGACAATTGGCTTATGCTTCGCCTCGGTCTCTTCCTGCTCGGACGATTCGTCATCGGAAGAATCATCATCCAGACTCGAATGGTGATAATTGACATTCGCAACGCGCGGCTGCGCCATTTCCGCTTCGGCTGCCGCAATTTCCTCATGCGACTGGATGCGCACCAGCATCACGATGCGGGTGACTTCGTGCTTGATCAGTTCAAGCATCTGGCCGAACAGGTCGAACGCTTCGCGTTTGTATTCCTGTTTCGGGTTTTTCTGACCATAACCGCGCAGGTGGATCCCCTGGCGCAAGTGATCGAGTGCTGCCAAATGCTCACGCCAGTGGCTGTCCAGGCTTTGCAGCATCACGCTATGCTCGAAACTTTGGAACGCCTCGTGCCCGACCAGATCAACCTTCGCCTGGTAGGCATCATCTGCAGCCTGCAGGATGCGATCCAGCATGTCATCATCAGTCAGATTTTTCTGGGTTTGCAGCATCTCCGCCAGCGGCACATCGAGCTGCCATTCGTTCTTCAGCTCGGTTTCCAGCGCCGGGATGTCCCATTGCTCCTCGACCGAATGTTCCGGCACATGCGCGCGGAAAATGTCAGTGAACACCCCATGCCGCAACGAGCGAATCAGCTCATCCATGTCCGCAGATTCGAGCAATTCGTTGCGCTGCTGGTAGATTACCTTGCGCTGGTCGTTGGCGACATCGTCATATTCAAGAAGCTGCTTGCGGATATCGAAGTTGCGTCCTTCGACCTTGCGTTGCGCCGACTCAATCGAACGCGTCACCATGCTGGCTTCGATCGGCTCACCTTCCGGCATCTTCAGCCGGTCCATGATGGCGCGCACGCGATCGCCGGCAAAGATGCGCAGCAATGGATCGTCGAGCGACAGATAAAAACGCGATGCCCCCGGATCACCCTGACGGCCGGAACGGCCACGCAACTGGTTGTCGATACGCCGGGATTCATGACGTTCGGTGCCGACAATACACAAACCGCCAGCAGCCACCACCGAGTCATGCAACGATTGCCATTCGCGCCGCAGCGTTGCCGACTGCTCCTGCTTGTCGGTATCGTCCAGCCCCTCGTCCGCATCGATAATCTGAATCTGTTTTTCGACATTGCCGCCAAGCACAATGTCGGTACCGCGTCCGGCCATGTTGGTTGCGATCGTAATCATTTTCGGCCGGCCGGCCTGCGCGATGATTTCCGCCTCGCGCGCATGCTGCTTCGCATTCAGCACATTGTGTGGCAGCTGGGCTTTGTCCAGCATCGCAGACAGCATTTCCGAATTCTCGATCGACGTCGTGCCGACCAGTACCGGCTGACCACGCTCGTAACAGTCCTTGATATCGGCCAGCATGGCCGCATACTTCTCTTCGGCAGTACGGAATACCTGATCCTGACGGTCGTTGCGTTGATTCGGCTTGTTTTGCGGGATGACTACTGTTTCCAGGCCGTAGATTTCCTGGAATTCATAAGCTTCGGTGTCGGCTGTACCAGTCATCCCGGCCAGTTTCTCGTACATCCGGAAATAATTCTGGAAGGTGATTGACGCAAGCGTCTGGCTCTCCTTCTGGACGGTGACCCCCTCCTTCGCCTCAACCGCCTGATGCAGGCCTTCCGACCAGCGGCGTCCGGTCATCATCCGCCCGGTGAATTCATCGACGATGATGATTTCGTCGTTTTGCACCACATAATGCTGATCCCGGTGGAACAGCGTGTTCGCCCGCAATGCGGCATACAGATGGTGCATCAACGTGATGTTGGTCGCGTCGTACAGCGATGCGCCTTCCGGCAGCAACCCCATCTGCGTCAGGATTTGCTCGGCTTTCTCGTGACCACTCTCGGTCAGCAGCACCTGATGCGCTTTTTCATCTTTGACGTAATCGCCCGGCACTTCGATATGCCCTTTGCCATCCGGCGTTTCTTCGCCGATCTGCTCGGTCAGCAGTTTGGGCACTTCGTTGATCTTGTAATACAGGTCGGTATTGTCTTCGGCCTGTCCGGAAATGATCAGCGGCGTGCGCGCCTCGTCGATCAGGATCGAATCGACCTCGTCGACAATCGCAAAATTCAACCCGCGCTGCACCCGGTCAACCGGGTCGTACACCATGTTGTCGCGCAGATAGTCGAAGCCAAATTCGTTATTCGTGCCGTAGGTGATATCAGCCGCATATGCTGCCTGCTTCTCGTCATGCTCCATTTGCGTCAGGTTGACGCCAGTGGTCAAACCAAGCCAGTTGTAGAGCTGCCCCATCCATTCGGCGTCGCGTTGCGCCAAATAATCGTTGACGGTGACGACATGTACGCCTTCTCCGGTCAACGCATTCAGATAGGCCGGCAACGTCGCCACCAGCGTCTTGCCCTCACCTGTGCCCATTTCGGCAATCTTGCCCTGATGCAGCGCGATACCACCGATCAGCTGAACATCAAACGGTCGCATTTTCAACACGCGTTTGCTAGCCTCGCGACTGACGGCAAACGCTTCCGGCAACAGGCTATTCAGCGATTCGCCTTTCGCCAGCCGTTCTTTAAACGCCGGCGTCATCGCCTTCAGTTCGGCATCCGACATTTTTTCGAAACGGGGTTCGAGCGCGTTAATCGCACGCACGGTTTTACCGTATTGTTTAAGCAGCCGCTGGTTGCGACTGCCAAAAATCTTGGTCAGGAAAGACAATGGCATACGTTAATTCTTGTGTAATAACAGGGGGAATGAGGCTCTCATGTGCCGCGCTTCGGCACGCCACAAAGCTTGGGTCTGGCCTTCAGGAAAGGGAAGTGTCAAAAGGGAAGCGGACTTGCGCACGATGACGAAACATGGCCAAAAACGCCATTCTACCATGCGGTTATGGTATGGATTGTTGCATTCCGGTGCTAGCCGGATTCCTTGCCTGCCGGACGAAACGTGGTGTTAATGCCCTGCCAATGCAAGCAGCTTCGACTGGTCGGCACCCGCCGACAGAAATTTGTGCGGATTCTGCGGCACGCCCTTGACCCGAACCTCGAAATGCAGATGCGGGCCGGTCGAACGGCCAGTCGAACCGATATCTGCAATATGCTGACCGCGTTTGACGATATCGCCAATGTTGGCGTGCAGTCGGGACGCGTGGCCATAACGCGTGATGATGTCATTGCCATGATCAATGTCCACCATGTTGCCATAGTCCGGATGATATTCGGCTGCGATCACCACGCCGCCAGCTGCCGCAACGATCGGCGAGCCAATCGGCGCTGGGAAATCGATGCCCTCATGCACAGAACGCCGGCCAGTAAACGGGTCAAAGCGAATTCCGAAGCCGGAAGCGTTATAACTGCCATCGACCGGCTGTGTGGTAGGCAACAGGCGAGATTTGATTTTCAAGCCCATCAGCGAGGTTTCAACGACATTCATGTAATCGGCGCGGCGCCCAATTTCCTGTCCCATCGAATCCAGCATTTTGTTGAGCTCGGAGAAACTCATCTGTGCTTTCTCCGTATTGCCGCCCACTACCGGTTCCGCCCCGCCCTGACCTGGTTTTTCCTTGAAACTGAATGTCTCCGGCTTGATACCAGCCAACCCCTGAACCCGCTCGCCAAGCGCATCAAGGCGCATCAACTGCGCCTGCATTTCACCAAGCTTGATCGACATCATCGCCAGATTTTCTTTTACGAAACGCGAGTTCTTGCCGGAATCATCCTCCGCGGAGCTCAGCACGACATCCGCCATGAACGGAATTTTGTGCAAAGGTGCGTGCGTCATAACAAAATAGGAAACCAGCGAAGCGAGGAGCAATACCGTTATGATGAGTCCCGCAACCGCCAGAACAATGTGCCGGGTCGTTAACGTGACCGTTTTGGCTTGTGTCAGGCGGGGATGTAGCAAAATAATTTGCATGCCGTCTCCAGAAAAGCATTATGCGCAAGCTGTGGTAAGGTTTGGGCATGTCAACCAGACCCCACCACGAGATGCAGCCAAGGACACCAAATGCAAGCTCTAAACAAGCTGCGGCCAGCGTCATGGATTCTTTGCGCATCCACGAAAAAATGGCGGCATTATTGCCGATCGCGATGCGCATTGCCGCTATCCGCAAGGACTGTGCGGCTGCACTGCCGGCCATGTTTGAACAATGTACCGTGCAGCGGTTCGAGTCTGGAGTATTGATTTTATCGGTGCCCAACACTGCAATGGCAGCACGGCTGAAACAGCAGTTGCCAAAATTGCAATCGGCTTTGAGCCAGACAGGCTGGCAGGTTAGCTCAATCCGTCTTAAAGTGCAAGTTCCCGAAATAATTGCAAAATCATTGTCTTCGAACAAACTTTCTGTGCCGAAGCGAGGGGTAATGGCGCTGTCCGCACTGGATGCGGCGCTGGAAGCATCTCCACGCAATCAAGCGTTAAAATCTGCCATTGTCAAGATGGTCGAGCGCCACAGCAAGCAAGACTGAGCGTCAGCGCCGCCCCGGTTTCATCCGGATCAGTTCGATCCTGTATGCCGAATCATCACCGTCTCCACCATCGGTATGCTCGATTTTCCAGCAGCCAACACGCCAAATGGTTCGCTCGCGATACTTTTTGATCGGCTTGATGCCCTGCGCATTCAACCATGCGATCAGTTTCACCGCCGGGGGATTCTGCTCCTTCAGGTATGCATCCAGCACGAAACGCTCGATGTTCCCTTGGCTATCGAAATAGGAAACCAAAGCGACCGGCGCAGTGCCCGGCACGAGTTGCACGTCATACTGGAGCATTTCTTTAAGATCAACCGTGGGAACTTCTGGCATGATGGCAGACAGCATGGCCTTGGCTTCGTTCCTCGTGATTCCCGTGCGAATCTCGATGGTGTTGCCTAGCAGTTCGACCGGAATCGGGCGTTCGGCCTGCGGCAGCGGCGCCTTGACGTGAGCGCTGCCGGAACCCGTTTCCGCGATTGCAAAAAGCGGAAGGGCCAAGAACAGCAGGCAAAACAGTTTGCGTTTGAGTCTTGTCATCCGACATTTCCTTTTGGCGCTTTATGCAAGCAAGACTGCTTTCGGCTCCGATATATCGCCGAACGCTTCGTTTATTAAGCAATCAAACTGGAAGAACCGCCGCAACATATTCGCGCAACGCTCCGAGAACCGCCTGGGCGCGAGCATCCGCTCCTGCTGACAGACGAGCAATGTCATCCAGCAGAGCAGCAGCAGTGCGCGCACCATCTGCACCGGAAACCAGCCGAGCTGCGCAGTGTTCGCGCCAGCGTAGCGCTTCGTCAGAAGTCAGCGTTTGCGGGAAATTCCGCGCGCGGTAGCGGAACAGGAGTTCGTCAAGGCGCCGGTCTTCAAAACCGGTTCGCGCCATCGCGAGCGCTTCCGGCGAAAGCGAACGCAACCGGTTGAGTTGGCGCCGGTCGGCGTTGCCGATGAAACCGCCATACAAATCTTCATCGACATCGGAGCCATCTTCATCTCCGCGTCGGTAAACGTCTTGCCAAATACCGGTCATTTTTGCCGTAAA
>JAYFNP010000119.1:0-6153 GCA_034933385.1 Burkholderiaceae bacterium
TCCATGAGGGCGCTAGTATAGCGTGCGATTGCGCCATCCGGACAGGCAATCAGGTCGAACGCGAAATTGACGTGGCCGAGATACCGCGCGCCGGCGCCGCCAGAACGGCAAGCCTTACTGATGGTCAAGGAGCGCCTTCAGGCGCGCTTCCCATTCGGCCATCAATGGCTGTTGTTCAAACAGGATTCTGAACGGAGAGCCGGAATTTTTCAGGCTGATATCAAGGTTGAAACGTCGGATGCTTTTAAGTTCGACCACGCCGGGCGCGGCACCGAGCGGGCGGCTACGCTCGATCGATTCGTGTGTCGCGATGGCAGCAATATCGGACAGCAGGTGAAAAGCGGGTTTTCTGTTGCGGTACAACAGGATGCGGTCGTCTCCGTCCTTGAAACCGATGGCAGTCGCATAAAAGAAATGGAAGTGATCGGGCGCATAGGCTTGTGTGCGCATCCAGCTTTCGACATTCGACGGCGTATCCTGCGCCGCCCTTTGTTCCGCACGCTTTTTCCTGAGAGTGTAAAACGCCAGTAATGCCGTGACGACCAGGCAGCCGATAACCACGAAAGACACGACCTCATTGCCCATTGCATGCTCCAGTTAAGCGATGCCGAATTATCTCATACCGCTGTTGGTTCTCGTGCTATGGCGCCACCCAGTCGCCCGACTGGCCGCCGTGTTTCTCGAGCAGCCGGATGTTGGTCATGACCATGCCGCGGTCGATTGCCTTGACCATGTCGTAGATCGTCAGCAGGCCGATTTGCACGGCGGTCAGCGCCTCCATTTCAACGCCGGTCTGGCCGACGGTTTCGACCTCGGCGATGCAGGTGATGCTGAAATCCACCTTGTCTGGAATGAAGTCGACCGTCACGCGCGTTAACGGCAGCGGGTGGCATAGCGGGATCAGGTCGCTGGTGCGTTTGGTCGCCATGATGGCGGCGGTGCGTGCAATGCCGATTACGTCGCCCTTGTCGGCCGTGCCTGACTGGATGGCAGCAAAAGTTTCCGGCTGCATCCGGATTGTGCCGCAGGCATGGGCGGTGCGGTGCGTTTCTTTTTTCATGCCAATGTCCACCATGTGCGCCTTGCCACTTTGGTCGAAGTGGGTCAGGTCGGCGGTTTTTGACGGTTTCGGGTTTTTTTCTGTGCTCATGGCGACCAAGTATGTTCGGATATGGATGCGCTCGGGCAACGTGAAAGTGAAGGGGCCATCATCCTTCCGGTGCCGCGGACAGCAGTTGAGTGGGAGTATCATATAACGAACTTTTCATTGCAGGGCCAAATCATGGATGCCAACCGTCTTTTCTTCCAGCGTATTCCGTTTGTGCGTTGGTCATTGGTGATGCTGGCTGGCATGTTCTGCATGGTGCTGGCCGGCGTCTCGCCGCCTGCAGCCGCCCAGGGGCAGATGAATCTTCCCAGCCTGGGCGATACCGCGCGCAGCGACCTCACGCCAGTGCAGGAACGCAAACTGGGCGAGGAAATCATGCAGCTCATCCGGCGCGACCGCGATTATCTGGATGATGCGCCGATGCTGGAATACCTGAATAACATGGGCAACAACATGTTGGCGCTGTATCCGGAAGCGCGCGGCGAAACCGGCAACGATTTCTTTTTCTTTGCGGTGCGCGACCCGATGATCAATGCGTTCGCGCTGCCGGGCGGATTCATCGGCGTCCACTCGGCGCTGATTCTTGCGGCGCAGTCAGAATCCGAACTGGCATCGGTGATGGCGCATGAAATCGGCCACGTGGCGCAGCGGCATATTGCGCGCATGATGGGGCGGCAAAGCCAGGACATGCTGATCCCGATTGCGGCGGCCGTGCTGGCGGCAGCGGCCGCGCGCAGCAGCGGCGATGCGGCGATGGGGGTTCTGTCCGGCGGTCTCGGGCTGGCGGCGCAGCGGCAGATCAATTTCACTCGCGAAGCCGAGCGCGAAGCCGACCGCATCGGCTTCCAGATCCTGCGCGCGGGCGGCTACGATCCTTCCGGCATGACGGTGTTTTTCGGGCGGATGCAAACGGCGACGCGCGCCTATAGCGACACTACGCCGGCCTATTTGCGGACGCACCCGATGACGACCGAGCGGATTGCCGACATTCAGGCGCGAATTCGCGAGCAGCCGTACAAGCAGCGCGTCGACAGCCTCGATTTCTATCTGGTGCGCGCCCGGTTGCGGGTGTTGCAGGACGATACGACGCAAGGTTTGGCCGAAGCAGACAGCGCATTCCAGAGCCAATTGGCGACCAAAGGCCGGATGCAGACCATTAGCGCGCATTACGGCCAGGCGCTGATAGCCCAGAAACGCGGTGAAATTGCCAAGGCGCGTTCGTTGTTGCAGCAGGCGCGCAAGGGAGCGCGGGACACGCAGGCGATGTCACGCAATGCGTTGTTTGCCAGCCTGTCGATCGAATTGCGGCTGGCATCCGGCCAGCTGAAGGAGGCCGTGAAAGAGGCGCGCCATGCATGCGATCTGTTCCCATTGTCGCGTGGCATGGTGTTGCAGTATGCCGAAGCGCTGTATGCCGCAGGGCGCCTCGAAGATGCGGCCAGCTATCTGCGCGATCAGGTGATGAGCTACCGTCAGGAACCAAAGTTGCACCGGCAACTGGCGAAGACTTACGCTGCACAAGGCAAGCGGGCATTGATGCACATGGCAATGGCGGAGGCGTACGGTTTGAACGGCAGCCTGTCGTCGGCGCTGGAGCAGCTCGCGCTGGCGCGTCAGGCGCCGGATGCGACCTTTTATGACCAGTCGATCATCGATGCGCGCGAACGCGAACTGAAAGCGTTGCGGCGCGAACAGATCAAGGACGGCAAAAAAGACGGCGCTCCTGCCTGATTTCATGGTTTTCCGGCGGGTATGCCGAGAAAAAACTTACTGCGGCCAGGCAATACGCGGTGTTTTTAAAATACACATGGGGGTATTTTTTGCGCCGAAAAATCCGGAAAATGCTCAGGCAACCCAATCAGGCCGGTTCCGGCGGCGCAATGAATGTCAGCACCTCGTCCGGCTTGCGGGTGCGGGCAAACGGCGGCAGACTTTGCCAGATGCGCCGGCCGTAACGGCTGGCGATCAGCCGCGGGTCGCAAATCATCAGTACGCCGCGGTCGTTCTCGTCGCGGATCAAGCGACCCGCGCCCTGTTTCAGGCTGATGATCGCTTCCGGCAACTGGTAATCCATGAAACCGTTCTGGCCATTCTTTTCCATTGCCGTGACGCGTGCCGCCAGCACCGGATCGTCCGGCGGCGCAAACGGCAGCCGGTCGATGATCACTACCGACAACGCATCACCACGCACGTCGACGCCTTCCCAGAAACTCTGACTGCCGACCAGCACCGCATTGCCGGCGGAGCGGAAGCGGTCGAGCAGTTCGGTGCGTCCGGCTTCGCCTTGCACCAGCAGCGTATAGGGCAGCTGGCGTTGCGCAAATTCTTCGCGCAGGCGTTCGCCGGCACGCTTGACCGCGCGTAGCGTGGTGCATAGCACGAACGCGCGTCCACCGGCAGCTTCAATCACCGGCAGCGCAGCATCGACCACCGCATCGGTATAACCGGGCGAGTTCGGTGGCGGCATGTTTTCCGGTACGTACAACAGCGCTTGCTGGCCGTAGTCGAACGGGCTGGGCCAGGTTCGCGCCGGTTCGTCGAGCAGGCCCATCTGTGAGGCGAAGTGGCTGAAGTCGTTTTTCACCGCCAGCGTCGCCGACGTGAAAATCCAGGCACGTGGCGTGCCTTCTCGCTGTTTGCTGAAAATCGGCGCGATCGACAGCGGTGTCTGGTGCAACTGCAATGACGACGAAAACGCCTCGACCCACAGCACGGTTTCCGCGTCAGCGTCCGCAGCCTTCTGTTTTGCCTGCCACGACTGCAACCCGTCGGCCAGCAGCACCGCGCGGTTGCGGCATTGCGCAATCGTTTCGGCACGCTCGGCCTGAGCTTCCAGTACCGCAGTCATTGCCGCCAGTTCCGTTTGCAGCTTTTCCAGCGCCGGATAAAACTCGCTCGACGGCGCGATCTGGTTCGTCGCCAGCCGCACGAAATCCTGCGGGAAAGTCAGCCGCAAGTCGCGCGCCGCCTTTTCGACCGGCGTGACTACTTCCGCCCATTTGGCGCCGTCGCGCGCCTGCGACAGCCCTTCGGCCAGCACGTCGCGGCACAGTTCCAGCACTTGCGAGGTGGACACCGATTCGCCGAAGAACAGCGTCGCGGTGTCCGGCAACTGGTGCGCTTCGTCGAAAATCACGGTATTCGCGGTCGGCAGCAGTTCGGCCACGCCGGTATCCTTCAGCGCGACGTCGGCGAAGAACAGATGATGGTTGACCACCACCACGTCCGCCTGTTGCGCTTCGCGCCGCGCTTTCATCACGAAGCAATCCTGGTAATGCTGGCATTCGGCGCCCATGCAGGTGTCGCGTGTCGAGGTCACCAGGTTCCAGATCAGCGCATTTTCCGGCACCGACGACAGTTCTGCCTTGTCGCCGGTTTGCGTCGTTTTGGCAAAGCGCGAAATGGCGCGCAGATGGCCGACGTCTTCGCGCGAGGTCAAGCGGCCGTTTTCCAGCGTGCGTGCCAGATGGAACGGGCACAGGTAATTCGCCCGGCCTTTCAACAGCGCAATCGTTACCGGCACATTCAGCGCATTGCGCACGGTCGGGATGTCGCGCAGGAACAGTTGATCCTGCAGGTTCTTCGTGCCGGTCGAGACGATCACCTTGCCGCCCCACAGCAGCGCTGGCACCAGGTAGGCAAAAGTCTTGCCGGTGCCGGTGCCGGCTTCGGCAATCAGCACTTCGTTGTCCGCAATCGCACGCGCAATCGCTTGGGTCATGCCGATTTGCGACGGGCGGGTGCGAAACGAATCGATCGCCGCGGCCAGCGGGCCGGCTGCGGAAAAAATCCGTTCGATGTCGGCGTCATGTTCGCCGGACGACGGGGGGGCGGGAGTGTCTTCGTTCAAGTTGGTACAGCTAAAATTCTTCGGTGAAACGGAATGGTACACCACCGCAACGGAACCAAGTGTTGACGTGTCTGTGATTCATTGAGGCGCTGCTCGCTGTCGCCTTCACAGGCAAACGGTTCGTGCCGCCTCATGTGCCAATAGATCAACAAAATTTGGCAAAGTGAAACAAAAGACATGCAACAAATGCATTCCCATTTGTTATCATCTGCCTGCACGAATCACATGGATAGCAGGACCGATGAACTTATACAAAATCGAAGCCGGAACGGGCCAGCATATCGGTGACCGCACGGAACAGCAGGATCGGGTGGCCTTGTTTTCCGCGCCAAGAGCGCCCGGCTACATGATGGCGATTCTGGCCGATGGCATGGGCGGGGTCGAGGGGGGGGCCATGGCCGCGGAACAAATCATCCTGACGGCCAAACAGAATTTCAACGAATTTTCCCCACTGACGCACGATGTCGAAGGGTTGCTGAAAACCATCGTTGCCGAATCGCATACGATCATCAAGATGATCGGCATGACGGCCAAAAACGATCCGCACACGACCATGGTCGCGCTGGTGCTGACGCCTGAACGGGAAGCGATTTGGGCGCATGTTGGCGATTCGCGCCTATACCGTTTTCGCGGGCCAAATTTCGCCGAACACACCATCGACCATTCGCTGGTTGAAGCGTTGGTTGCCCGGGGAGAGTTGACGCGCGAGCAGGCAAAAAATCACCGCATGTCCAACTACCTGGTGAACGGGCTGGGGGGGCAAAAGGACCCTTATGTTACGTTCGGTTCCTTTCATGACTTGCAGGCGGGGGCGTATTTCCTGCTGTGCTCGGACGGCTTGTGGCACTACTTCAGCGATGCCGAACTGGGCGCCGCGATCGCGATGAATACTCCGCGCGAAGCGACTGAAATGCTGATCGGCAAGGCACGCGAGCGCGCCCACGGAACGGGTGACAATTGTTCGCTGGCGGTAGTCAAACTGGTCGATGAAAAACCGCCGTCTGATCCGGAAAAAACGATCCGTTCGGGTGTGCGCACGCGCTCGCTGAAAAGACGGACGGTGCGCGCCTGAACCGCACAGGTTGTGGCCGCAGGGAATTAACGCTTGGTCGGCACGTCGGTTACTGTTTCAGGTGCGGACGGCTTGTTCTTCTCCGCTTGCGCGGCTGCCTTTTTTCGGCGTTTTTCTTCTTTT
>JAYFNP010000120.1:0-1996 GCA_034933385.1 Burkholderiaceae bacterium
GGTGGGCCTATCCGGCCAGCGTGGCGCTCGTGCTCGGCGGCTGCGTCTATCTTTTCCGCCGGTTCAAGCGGGTTGGCTGGCTGTAACTGGCAGAAAATCATGGGGTATTTCCATAAATGCCATTCTATGGCCAGGTATTCCGCGGCGCTTTTAAAATACACCCAATAGTATATTTTTGGCCGTTTTGTCGGGAATGGTGCGGTCAGGCTGCTGGCTGATGCCGGTATTGCCGCAAAACCTGCGTGCCCAGCGGCAGGCCGACATGCGCTGCGATCACCGGGCACTTCACCTTGAACAGGAAAAACACGTCGTGACCGCGGCCGCCGAGCGATTCGAAATTGCCCTGGCCCTTGGCAATGATCATGTCTGCTGCGGCGAACCGTCGTTGCAGTTCCGGCGCACAGTCGTAGAGCAGAGTGGACTGCGCATCCGAACCGTTGTCGATGACCGTCACGATTTCTGACAGGCCGACCGCATCGGCATCGGCGCGCGTCGCATCGTTCAGCACTGGCGCACCGCGCACTGCGACCGTCACGCGATTTGGGCCGAGCTGTTCGATCAGCAGCCGGTCGAACGCGATTTCGCCGGCATTGTCGGCCAGATACAGGATGTTTTTTGCATCTGCCACGGCCGTCCGGTAATCGTCCCATTCGCCGACGAACGGCTCGGCCAGCGCATGCCGGATCGATTCGCGCACGTCGTCTTCGGCCACCATGCTGTTCATGCCCATGTCGATTACGTTGCCGGCAATCGCCAGTCGCGTGGCCATGGCCAGCGGATCGGATGCGACGGCGATTTGCGCGCGCAGTTCCGGCAGCAGGTCGAGCGCCATCGCGTTGTGGCGCGCTTTCGCCTGCGCGTACGGATCGCCGACTTGCGAGATTTCGCGCAGCTTGCGGTGCACGATCTGCGCCAGCACCGGCGGCGAATGCTCCAGCCCCTGATCGCTGAGCCAGCGCAGCAGGTCGCGCACGATGCGTTCTTGTTCAGTGTGATCGTTGGTGACCAGTCGGGCCGCATCCAGCGATTGCCGGACGAAGCAGACGACGCAGTCGAGGGACATTTTCATAGGATTGAGCTGCCATCGAATGAGTTACGGTGTTGCAGGCATGGCCGGTGAGCGGAGCCAGAATGAAATGGGGCCAGACAAATTTTTGCTACGCAAAAAAACGGCTGACCCCAATTTACTTTTATCCCGGCTATTTACAGCACTTCGCTGGCGTAGTCTGCCAGTCGCGACCGTTCGCCACGCGCCAGCGTTACATGGCCGCTGTGCTCCCAGCCCTTGAAACGATCGACCACGTAAGTCAGGCCGCTCGATCCTTCGGTCAGGTAGGGCGTGTCGATCTGCGCGATATTGCCCAGACACAGTATCTTGGTGCCGGGACCGGCACGGGTAATCAGCGTCTTCATCTGTTTCGGCGTCAGGTTTTGCGCTTCGTCGATGATCACGAACTTGTTGACGAAAGTGCGACCGCGCATGAAGTTCAGCGACTTGATCTTGATGCGCGAACGGATCAGGTCTTGCGTGGCAGCACGACCCCAGTCGCCGCCTTCGCCATCGCCCTTGTGCAGCACTTCGAGGTTGTCGTCGAGCGCACCCATCCACGGCGACATCTTCTCTTCTTCGGTACCGGGCAGGAAGCCGATGTCGTCGCCAACCGGAACGGTGACACGGGTGATAATGATTTCATTGTAGCGTTTCGAGTCGAGCACTTGCGCCAGGCCGGCGGCCAGTGCCAACAGCGTCTTGCCGGTGCCGGCCTGGCCGAGCAGCGAAACGAAATCGCAATCCGGGTTCATCAGCAGGTTCAGCGCGAAATTCTGTTCGCGGTTGCGTGCGGTGATGCCCCAGACGCTGTTCTTCGCATGACCGAAATCGCGCAAGGTTTCCAGCACCGCCGTCTTGCCGCTGATTTGCCGGACTTGCGCGTTGAATGGCGCGTCGCTGTCCTTTGGCTCCATGTAGACAAACTGGTTGATCAGCATCGACGGT
>JAYFNP010000121.1:0-5056 GCA_034933385.1 Burkholderiaceae bacterium
ATCAGGGTGATTTCAATGGCTTGTCGGCCAAGAGTCATCACGCTTTCTGGAGTCATCGCGAAAATCCTTAAAAGAAGCTTTGTGCCAGCGAGCCGATCAACAGATGCCAGCCGTCGACCAGAACGAACAGCATCAGCTTGAATGGTAGCGATACGATAGCAGGAGAAACCATCATCATCCCCATCGACATCAGTACGCTGGCAACCACCATGTCGATGATCAGGAATGGAATGAAGATGGCAAATCCGATTTGGAACGCAGTTTTGAGTTCGCTTGTAACAAAAGCCGGTATTAGCACGCGCATCGGTACCTCTTCCGGGCCTTGTAATTCCGGAGTGTTAGACAATTTGACATACAACGCCAAGTCGGCTTCACGGGTTTGCTTCAGCATGAAGCCCTTGAGCGGTACGGAACCTTTTTCCAAGGCTTGAGTCATCGTAATCTTATTTTCTGACAGCGGCAGATAGGCATCGGTGTATACCTTGTCGAAAACCGGGCTCATTACGAAAAAAGTCAGGAACAATGCCAGTCCAAGTATGACTTGGTTTGGCGGCGCACTTTGCGTTCCCAGAGCTTGACGCAACATCGACAGAACAATAATGATCCGGGTAAAGCTGGTCATCATCAGCAGGGCAGCTGGCAAAAAGGACAGGCTTGTCAACAGCAACAACGTTTGAATACTGAGCGTGTAGTTTTGCCCTCCGCCAGATGCGGGAGTGCTGTTGAACACGGGTAGGCCCTGTGCGCCGGCGATTAATGGCAACCCTAGAAACAGCGCTGGCAAAAGCCATCGCAACATCTGGGAGAGAGATTTTTGGGACGGTTTACTTGCCATTGCGCTTGTCCATGATTTGTTGCAACCATCCTGAGAAATGACTTGGCACGGATATCGCGTTTTCAGATGCCTGAGGAAGTTCCTGTTTGGGCATGGTTGACAGGGTGTTTACCTGTCCCGGCGCAATGCCGACCACGATCCATTGGTCTGCCACTTCAATTACCATGATGCGCTCACGATTGCCCACAGCGATTCCACCAATGATTTTGATCACGGCACCTGAGGACATTTGAGGGGCAGCAAATCGTTTTAACAGCCAAGCTGCGCCAGCCATTAGTCCCAGAACCAGAATGAGCCCCAGTAGCACCTGAAACAGACCGCCGGACGAGGTTGGCGCAGCAGATTCAGCTGCGTTGGCTGCACTGCTGAAGAAAAACAGAAAAGCTAATCTCAATGGTGTGCGATTCATCGGTTTAGTTTCCGGATACGTTCTGATGGAGAAATGACATCAGTCAGGCGGATACCAAACTTGTCGTTGACGACAACGACTTCGCCCTGGGCGATCAGGCAACCATTTACCAATACATCCATTGGCTCACCGGCCAGCCCGTCCAGCTCAACCACGGAGCCTTGCGCTAGTTGTAGCAGGTTCTTGATGGCGATTTTTGCACGCCCCAGTTCAACAGTGAGTTGTACCGGGATATCTAGGATGAAATCGATATCGTTATGCGTGTTCCCCGAAGTGCTGCCGGCGAAATCTTTGAAGACAGTGGCTGCAGCCGGTTGCGTTTTCAGGGCAGGGGCAGGTTCAGCCGTCGCATCAGCCTTGGCCTGTTCTTCCATGGCTGCGCCCCAATCATCCAGATTGGTGTCGTGAGTCTTCGAATCAGCCTCGGCTTGTTCAGCCATCGCGGCGCCCCAGTCATCCTCGGCTGTTGTTTGTGTGTTGGTCTCATCAGCCACGATCATCTCCTTGCGGTGTGTCAGCCAAATTGTGGATCAGCCGCTCGACGCGCAGAGCGTACTGGCCATTAAATTTCCCATAACTGCATTCCATGATGGGGACGCCGTCGACTTTGGCTTCGACCATTTCAGGAACGGCAAGTGGAATGATGTCACCCGCTTTCATGTTCAGAATGTCGCCGACAGACGATTTTGCCGTCCCCAGATCGGCCACGATCTCCACCTCTGCGGTTTGGATTTGTTGTGTCATCAGGCGAATCCAGCGCTTGTCAATTTCCAAGGTTTCTCCCTGGAGGCTGCTGGTGAGAATGTCGCGTACCGGTTCGATTGTCGAATATGGTGTGCAAAAATGCATCTCTCCGCTGACTTGACCGAGTTCAATCGTGAAAGTAGTTGCCACCACAACTTCGTTCGGTGTGGCGATATTGGCGAACTGGGTATTCATTTCAGATCGGATGAACTCAAATTCAACTGGGTATACAGGCTCCCAGGATTTTGCGTAACTTTCAAAAATGATGCCCAGAACCCGCTGGATGATACGTTGTTCAGTTTGAGTGAAATCGCGTCCTTCAACACGCGTGTGGAAACGTCCATCACCGCCGAACAGGTTGTCAACGATCAAAAATACCAAAGTGGGATCCAGTACCATGAGCGCTGTGCCGCGCAATGGTTTCATGTGAACCAGATTGAGATTGGTCGGTACAACTAGGTTGCGGATAAATTCGCTGTATTTAGAAACGCGCACTGGCCCTACCGATACTTCGGAAGTGCGTCGCAAAAAATTGAACAGGCCGATTCGCAAAAGACGTGCAAAACGCTCATTGATAATTTCCAGCGTCGGCATTCTGCCGCGAACGATGCGTTCTTGGGTTGCCAGATTGTACGGACGAACGCCAGATGCATCGGCTTGTGACAGATCTTCGTCCTGCTCGCCGGTAACCCCCCTGAGCAGAGCATCAACTTCTTCTTGTGAGAGGAAAGTTTCGGCCATGGTGCTATGTCACTGGATAATGAACGAAGTAAACAGTACGCTGGAAGCTGATTGTGGCTTTCCATCCTGGGTAAACGGCTGATTTACGGCTGCGACGATTTCTTCCGCCAATTTCTTCTTGCCTTCAACGCTGGAAATTTCCGAAGCTTTTTTACTCGAGAGCAGCAACAAAATACGGTTCCGAACCTGCGGTGTATAGAGTTTGAATAAATCAACGTCTGCTTTCTCGGCCACTTGCAACGTTATGGTGGTTTGGAGGTAATGTTCGCCACCTTCTGGTTGCAGATTGACAGTAAAAGCTTCCATGGAAATGAAAACAGGTGGATCAGGTTTTTTCTGAGTAACCGAAGCATCGGTACCGCGAATCATGAACCAGTACCATGCTCCGCCGCCTCCAGCACCAAGCAGAATGAGTACGACAATCAGGACTAGCAGCAATTTTTTTTTGGACTTCTTGGGTGCTACAGAGTCGTCTGACTCATCTGGTGAATCAATTGAGCGGGATTTTGAAGCGGTTGCCATCGGTAATCCTCAGGTTGGGCGTCTGGATTGAATCCATTATCAATATAAGCCTGGAGACAGAATGCGCTAAAAAGAGAAGGGAATACCGCGTTTATCGGAATATTTGCTCAACATTTCTTCCAAGCGCATCTGCTCGAAACGGGCAACGTCATCTTAACCCATTATCGTCCTGTGAAAAACACTCCTCAAGGTTGGAATGGTGTGGATACATTCATGTCACGATGAATGCGGTCAACAGGTCATGCAAATGTGTCCACTAATCCTTGATGAGCTACCCGGAGGTTGCCCGTCATCCCGGTCGTAGAAATAAAGCTGCTTTCGTTAACCACCTGGACACCACTGGTTGTCTGTTGCTGCTCGCCATAAGAACCATGTTGTTGCTGTGTGCCTGCGCTGACATTTGCCTGGCCGAGCTGGATGCCAGCATCGCCCAGCATTTCGCGCAGCCTCGGCAGCGCCGCTTCAAGCGCTTGTCGGACTTCCGGCTGCGTTGCGACGAAGCTGGCATTGGCCTGATTGTTTGAGACATTGAGCACGACCTGCAACGGTCCAAGGTCAGGCGGATTCAACGTCAGGGAAGCACTTTGTACTTCATTGCTGAGCATCCACACAACCTTTTGCCCAAGAGCTTGGTTCCAATCGGGCGTGCCAACCTGCGGCGCCAGCTTTTCGGCATGGCTTCCCATGGCGTTTGTATTATTTACGACGGCTTGCTGCATGGGCGCCACGATTGCTGCGTTGGTTGTTAAATCATCAATTCTGGTGGAGCCCAGCGCATCATTCCCCAAATTCTTCAGCGTGATTGGTGAACTCGTCGGCGAGGCAGTCGCAAGCTGGATTCCGTTCTGGGCCGAAGATGTCAACTCGGCCGATTGTTTTAAAAGATTGGCATCCGTTGTTTTGGCGTCGCCGACTTGCTGCGCCGATTCGGAAAAACGGGTCACTTTTGCCGTTTGCCCGGAGGTGGTCTGTTCAGCACTTTGCGATTCTGGCGTTGTAACCACTTTCATTGCTGGATTTTGTTCAGCGTTTGACGATTCTGGCGCGCTAGTCAACGATGCAGACACGGATTTCGCGCCGATTGGCAAGTCGGATGTCATATTCGTCTGTGATTTTGCGGTTGTGTCGGACGACGTTGCTGAAGCCGCATTTCCGCCATTTGCAGCATTCAATTCGGCAACCAGTACCAGTAAAGGGGTTGCGTCAGTATCGTTTTCGGCATGTTTCGTATCCGTGGTATCGTCCGACTGGGTTTCTTCCGCAGATCGGGTAGCAGTTGTATCGGTTGTCTTGTCCGACGTTTGCTGATTGGCGGTTGTATTTGCATTACTCCGATCATCCATTTCACGCGACAGTACTTGACCGAAGCCTGTATCAGGAGTGGCGTCATCGGTTGCAGATGCCTTCGCCATCGTGCCAGTGAGGACGATAGCGGGGGTTTTTATAGCGGTTGTATCCATGGGTACCCTCGCAGGGTTTGAGTTTAACGTTTCGGGTGCGTCTTCCTGCTGGAAAACTCATCCATTTGCTTTTGTTCGCGCCGAATCTCTTTGTGTTGCGCTTGTTTGCGTTCTCGCGTTGCCAAAGTGTCGTAAGACACCCGTTTCTTCTCGGCCGTCTGCCAGGCGCGCCGGTTTTCTTCAATACGATTTTTTGACTCGCGTACGATATGCTGTTGCCCGTCGATGGCTTGATCCAGTTTATCCAGAAATAACTGGAAATTTCGATAGCCCATCATGGTCAATCCTTCCGCTTGGCTTGCCTGAAACCGCATCGAATAATCGTCGCGGTATTGCAGCAACAAT
>JAYFNP010000122.1:0-4546 GCA_034933385.1 Burkholderiaceae bacterium
GACGACAAAACTTCCAAAAAAACAACATCCGATGCCCGCCGCAGGCAGCGGGGGGATGTTGCGCCAGTTTTCCGCAACTGGTTACCGCCCATTACCTATCCGGAAGAATTGCCAGTTTCCGCGCGGCGCGATGACATCGCACAGGCTTTGCGTGACAACCAGGTAATCATCGTCAGTGGCGAAACCGGTTCCGGCAAAACCACGCAATTGCCGAAAATCTGTCTGGAGCTTGGGCTTGGCCAGACCGGGTTGATTGGTCACACGCAGCCGCGCCGGATAGCTGCGTCGTCCACCGCAAAGCGCATTGCGCAGGAACTTGGCACGCCGCTGGGGGAGCATGTCGGCTTCAAGGTGCGCTTTACCGACACGATTACCCGGGGCGCATCGGTGAAACTGATGACCGACGGCATCCTGCTGGCGGAAACGCAGACCGACCCATTGCTCAGGCAGTATGACACGATCATCATCGACGAGGCGCACGAGCGCAGCCTGAACATCGATTTCCTGATGGGTTACCTGAAACAGTTGCTGTCGCGTCGTCCCGATTTGAAATTGATCATCACTTCGGCGACCATTGATGCCGAACGTTTTGCACGGCATTTCGGAACAGAAAACAAGCCCGCACCGGTGATCGAAGTATCCGGTCGCCTGTACCCGGTCGAAGTGCGTTACCGGCCGGTCGAGCAGCCGAAAAACGTCGATGGCAGCCTCAGCCCGGCGCAGAAACAGCGTGAACAACGCGACCTGATCGATGCGGTGGTCGATGCGATTGATGAACTGGCGTCGGCCGGACAAGGTGATGTGTTGGTGTTTCTGCCTGGGGAACGTGAAATCCGCGAAGCCACCGAAGCCTTGCGCAAGCGCCATCCGCCGCATGTCGAGATTTTGCCGCTGTATGCCCGCCTGTCGGCGCAAGAGCAGGAACGCATTTTCCATCCGACCAACGCGCGCCGCATCGTGCTGGCGACCAATGTCGCCGAAACTTCACTGACCGTGCCCGGCATCCGCTTTGTGGTCGATACCGGTCTGGCGCGGGTCAAGCGCTACAGCTACCGCAACAAGGTCGAGCAATTGCAGGTCGAGCCGATTGCGCAATCGTCGGCCAACCAGCGTGCCGGCCGGTGCGGCCGCGTGGCTGCTGGCGTATGCATCCGGCTGTACGACGAGCAGGATTACGTATTGCGCCCGAAATTTACCGATCCGGAAATCTTGCGTTCGTCACTGTCTGCGGTCATTTTGCGAATGAAGTCGTTGCGTCTGACCGATGTCGAGACTTTCCCGTTCGTCGAACCGCCGCAGGGCCGGGCGATTGCCGACGGTTACCAATTGCTGCAGGAACTTGGTGCGCTGGACGACAGCAACGAATTGACACCGACTGGCCGCCAATTGGCACAATTGCCGCTCGACCCGCGCGTCGGGCGGATGATCCTTGCGGCGAAGGACAATGCCTGCCTGACAGAGATGTTGATTATTGCTGCGGCACTGTCGGTGCAGGACCCGCGCGATCGGCCGATGGAGGCGCAGGACGCGGCCGACAATGCACATAAAAAATTCGTCGATCCGCGTTCGGAATTTCTTTCTTACCTCAAGATATGGAAATGGTTTGCCGATGCGATCGAGCGCAAAAAATCCAATCGACAATTACAGGATAGCTGCCGCGCGAACTTCCTGTCGCAACTGCGCCTGCGCGAATGGCGCGACGTGCATTCGCAGCTGCTGGCGATCATCCGTGAGCATGGCTGGCGACTGAATGAATCGTCCGCGACCTATGAGCAGTTGCATATTGCGTTGTTGTCAGGCTTGCTCGGCAATATCGGTTTCAAGGCGGAAGACGAACCGCATTATCTGGGGGCACGCGGTATCCGGTTTTTCATCTGGCCGGGTTCCACGCTGGGCAAGAAGGCCGGTCGCTGGGTGATGGCGGCGGAGCTGGTCGATACTGCGCGATTGTATGCGCGCTGCTTGGCGCAAATTCAGCCGGAATGGATCGAGAAGGTCGGCGGCCATTTATTGAAGAAATCCTACGGCGAACCGCGCTGGGAAAAGCGCAGCGCTCAAGTGTCTGCCTACGAGCGCGCGACGCTGTACGGGCTGGTGGTGTACAGCCAGCGACGCGTCGATTATGCGCGCTTCAATCCGGAGCACGCGCGTGAAATCTTCATCCGTGATGCTCTGGTTGGCGGCGATTTCGACACCCGCGCGCCTTTTTTCGCTCATAACCAGAAGTTGGTGCGCGAAATCGAAAAGCTGGAACACAAGTCGCGTCGGGTCGACGTGCTGGTCGATGATGATCTGATCATCGCGTTCTATGACAAGCTGCTGCCTGCCGATGTGTGCAACGGCATCTCGTTCGAGAAATGGCACAAGGATGTGGCCGCAAAAACCCCGAAGCTGCTGTTCCTGAATAAGGAAGACTTGATGCGGCACGAGGCGGCCGGCATCACCTCGGACCTGTTTCCGAAAAAACTGCAGGCAGCCGGCATCGACATGCCGCTGACCTACCATTTCGAGCCGGGTAGCGTGCGCGATGGCGTGACGCTGGCAGTACCGTTGTATGCGCTGAATCAGGTTTCCGTCGAGCGCAGCGAATGGCTGGTGCCGGGGATGCTGAAGGACAAGGTGCATCTGCTGTTGAAATCGCTGCCACAGAAATTGCGTCGTCACTGCGTGCCGTTGCCCAACTATGCGGCCGGATTTTGCGATCGTATGCAGGCTAGCGGTCAGTATGGTGATGGTGAATTGCTGGATGCACTGATTGCCGATGTACGGGAACAGGCAAACATCGTCGCCAAGCACAGCGACTTCAAGCTGGAAACGCTGCCAGCGCATCATTTCATGAATTTCAAGGTGCTCGACGAACATGGTCGCCAGCTCGACATGGGGCGTAACCTGGCGGCATTGCGTGCGGAACTCGGGGGCGAGGCGCGGGATAGCTTTCAGCGGCTGGCGGATGTCTCGAAACTGCAATCCGCTTTTGGCGAACCGGCGCAAGCCAGGCATGGGGTGGCCGGTCGTCCTGCGGCCTTGCCGAAGGAGGCGTTGCCGGTGGAACACGACAACATTACTTCGTGGAGCTTTGGTGAACTGCCGGAATTGCTGGAAATCACCAGAGGCAAGCAAACGCTGCTCGGCTTTCCGGCATTGGTCGATAAGGGCGAACACTGTCAGCTCGAAGTGTTCGACGATCCTGCGGTCGCCGCGCGCATGCATCACCTCGGCTTGCGCCGGCTGTTCGCGCTGCAACTCAGGGAGCAAGTCAAATTTCTGACGAAAAACATTCCTGGTTTGCAGCAGATGGGGATGCAGTACATGGCGCTCGGAACGCAGGAGGAATTGCGCGACCAGATTATCGATGCCGCCCTGGAACTTGCGGTCATGCAGGAGCCGCTGCCGAAGGATGCCGACAAGTTCGACGCGCGCCGCGAACAGGGACGGACACGTCTTGGGCTGTTGGCGAACCAGGTGGCGCAACTGGCAGCGCAAATCCTGGCCGAGTACCATGCATTGCCACGCAAGCTGCAAGGTCTCAAGGCACACCCGCAAGCAGTGGCCGACATCCAGTCGCAAGTGCAGGCGCTGATCGGCAAGCGCTTTTTGCTCGACAACGATTATGCACAACTGGCGCATTTCCCGCGCTATTTGAAAGCCATCGGCTTGCGGCTCGATCGGCTGCGCACTGATCCGGCGCGCGATGCGCGGCTGATGGCCGAATGGCAGCAGGTTGCCAGCAAATATCAGCGTGCACTGAAGGAGCGCGGTCGTAGCGCTGATCCGAAAATGGCGGAATTCCGCTGGTTGCTCGAGGAATTGCGCGTATCGCTGTTTGCGCAGGAATTGCGCACGCCGATGCCGGTGTCGGTAAAACGGCTGGAGAAGGTCTGGGAGTCGATGCAGCGCTAAGGTCGCGGCATCTCATGCCGGCGACCTGTGACGTTGCACGCCGGGTACTTCGTCGCCTATCTGCCCAATGGCTCGTCGCTGTACATCACGTCTGCGCGGCAGATATTCCTGAACAACTGTTCGAGCGCACGTTGCCTGGTCGAAAAGGATGGTGCCGACATGAAGACATGCATTGCCTCATCAAGTTCTTCCGTTGACTTGGCGGCTCCAACAATCTCCAGAGTGGTTATGTCCATGTCAGCCTCCATTTTGTTTGGTTTCGTGACGTTTCTGCACCGTTTCGGCGCGCGCTGCATGATCCGGACGCCTACAGTCAGTGACTGCAATTACTATGCCTGCCAGACAAGGGGCGGATGGAGAACCTGTCGGGGGCTGACAGGTTGATGCGGGCGTAAATAGGAAAGTGTTCGCCTATCAAATAGGTAAAACCGGCCTTATTGCGCATCCCGAAGCAAGGGACATACCATCAAGCTTTTACTCTTGCTGGGTACGGGCGATGAAAAATCTCAAGCGAAACCTGTTGATGTTCGGTCTGATGCTGATGCTGGCCGTTCCCGCTGTTGCGCAGAATGTGATCAAGTTGTCGACCACGACCAGTACCGACAATTCCGGTTTGCTGAAATTCCTCCTGCCAGCGTTCGAAGCA
>JAYFNP010000123.1:0-6165 GCA_034933385.1 Burkholderiaceae bacterium
GTTGCGATCACCAGGCCATCGGAACGCTGGTTGTACATGAAGTGGCCGTCGACCGTGACGCACAATTCGATCATGCCGGCGCCGGCACCGCGCGAGACCACCACGTCGTTGAAGGCGATCGCCGTATGAATCTTTTCTTCGCCGCGGAATACCGTTCCTTCCAGCAGGCTGCGAGTTTCCGACTGGAATTTTCCTTCCAGTATGTCCGACAGCACCGGGATCATCCGATCCAGCGGAATGTCTGCCATGAACCCAAGCCGGCCATGGTTGATGCCAATCAGCGGTACGCCAAATGGCGCAAGCTGGCGCGCGATGCCCAGCATCGTCCCGTCGCCGCCGACGACAATGGCGGCATCGGCAGCTTTGCCGATTTCCGCCAGTGAGATGGCTGGTAAATTGAGCGCGACCACATTGCTCGCCGTTTCCGACTCGTACAAGACGTTATGCCCGACGCCATGCAGGTAATCGGCGATTTTCGCCAACGACTGCATGACGCTGCTGGTATATCGTCTGCCGACAAGCGCGAAGGTCAGTTTTTTCGATTGCATGTTGAAGGCTAATCCAAAATACAGTGAAGCAAGCTGGGAAGATTACACCATAATTTACAGCGCACAGGAAATCGCGGCCAAAAAAGATTGCGCGCGGCGGTTTGTTTTGCTGGCGCGGTCTGTATATTGTCTGGCGCATGATGATAAGATTGACGGCAGTACCGTATGCCCATACCGCATGCGGCGCGGTACCGATAGCCACGATAAATTGTGGGGGTATATTGTGAAATTGGCTATTGGGGCCAGGTATTTTGCGGCAGTTTTAAAATACACTTATGAGTATATATTTCGATGCCAAGACAGCCGCGCGGGTAAGACAAACGCGTGTGTGGCTTGAGCATGCCGTTAACACACACGAACATCATGCAACTTGAACCACGTGCACGGACGCTGCTCAAGGCTTTGATTGAGCACTATATCGCGGAAGGCCAGCCGGTCGGTTCGCGTGCGTTGTCGAAAATATCGGGGCTGGAACTGTCGCCGGCGACCATTCGCAACATCATGTCCGACCTGGAAGACATGGGGCTGATCGCCAGCCCGCACACCTCTGCCGGGCGCATCCCGACGCCGCGCGGTTACCGCCTGTTCGTCGATACGCTGCTGACGGTGCAGCATATCGACCAGAACAAGGTCGAGTCGGCCATGTCGCCCCACTCGCCATCGGATCAGCCCAGCCGCATCATCCTGAATGCCGCCCAACTGTTGTCATCGCTGTCGCAGTTTGCCGGTGTGGTGCTGACGCCGCGCCACGAATCGGTGTTCAAACAAATCGAATTCCTGCGTTTGTCGGAAAAGCGCATCCTGCTGGTGGTGGTCGATCCGGCGGGCAATGTGCACAATCGGCTGCTGCTGACCGACATTGATTACACGCCGTCACAACTGGTGCAGGCAGCAAACTACATCAATCAGCATTTCAGCGGCCACAGCTTCGAAAATGTCCGGCAGAAATTGCAGCTCGAATTACGTGAATTGCGCGACGACATGACGCGGCTGATGCAGGCGGCGATCGAAGCCGGCAGTGAAGTGATGACCGACAGTGGCGATGAAGTGGTGATTTCCGGCGAACGCAATCTGCTGTCGGTTTCTGATCTGGCGCAAGACATGACCTCGCTGCGCAAGATGTTCGATATTTTTGAACAAAAGACCGGCTTGCTGAAACTGCTCGACGTGTCGAGCAAGGCCTCTGGCGTGCAAATTTTCATCGGTGGCGAATCGCATCTGGTGCCGATGGACGACATGAGCGTGGTGACGGCACCGTACAGAGTTGACGACCAGATCGTCGGCACGCTGGGCGTGATCGGGCCGACGCGCATGGCTTATGAACGCGTGATCCCGATTGTCGACATCACCGCCAAACTGCTGACCAGTGCGTTAAGCCATCAATAGCCTGTTTGACCCCGCACAAATGCGAGGCGTCGCAGGTTTGATTGATATCAACAAGGCAATATTAACCAAATGTCAATCTGAACTTCTGCGGGAGCTGGCCGCGCCATATAGGGGGGAAGATCATGTTTAACGCTATTCTCGTTCCGACTGACGGAACGCAGTTGTCCAACATCGCGATAAGCAAAGCCATCGAATTTGCGAAACTGAATCCAGGCAGCCGGGTGATCGGCATCACGGTTGCGGAAACGATGCCGTATGCCGCTGTCGAAGGCATCGGTCTGGTCGATACGTCGCAATATGAAAAAAATCTGAAAGATCTGGCGCAGAAATACGTGAGCGCGGTTTCTTCAGCCGCTGCGGCCGCCGGCATTCCCTGCGAGACCATCGTCGCGCAATCGGCTGATCCGGCCGCCGAAATTCTCAAGGCAGCAGAAAAATGCGATTGCATCTTCATGGCTTCGCATGGACGCAAGGGGATGGATCGCCTGCTGCTGGGCAGCAATACTCAGAAAGTGCTCGCCAGCGCCAAAATCCCCGTGGTGGTCTATCGCCCGGAAATGCCGCCGAAACCGGTACAAGGAGCGCAATGGGATTTGATGGGCTTTTGAGGAGCTTGT
Source organism: Burkholderiaceae bacterium (assembly GCA_034933385.1). Lineage (GTDB taxonomy): Bacteria > Pseudomonadota > Gammaproteobacteria > Burkholderiales > Burkholderiaceae_D > QZKY01. The sequence goes on from JAYFNP010000123.1 coordinate 2,552, forward strand.
TGCGTCAGTACCGTCGCACCAAAAGAAAAGCCCCGTAAAACGGGGCTTTGCATCAATTTATCCGACTAGATCAGATCGGCTTGATGTTGGTTGCCTGCGGGCCTTTTTGACCCATACCGGATTCGAAGCTGACTTTCTGGCCTTCGGCGAGGGATTTGAAACCTTCGGCGCGAATTTCGGAGAAATGGGCGAAAAGATCTTTTCCGCCTGCGTCAGCCGTGATGAAACCAAAACCTTTGGCGTCGTTGAACCATTTAACAGTACCTGTTTCCATTTCGTATTCCTTTGTAACGGAGATTAAGAATGGGCAAATGCCCGGGCACAAGATAATCAAGGAAAACTACATGGAACAATGGAGTACCGCTTGGAAGGGGAACAACGATGTACTTGGAGAACTTGCTTGAAGATATTGTGGGGTTGATTATACGCGAAAAAAGAATTTGTGCAGAGCGACATTTTCAGGTGTGCCATTTCTGCCGGTGTACGGCGGAAATGGCACACGCCGTTTGCGTCGTGTCAATCGCGATAATGGTTGATCGCATCGCAGGTTTCGGCGGCGACGCGACGTGCAGCTTGCGCGAAATCTTCGCCGGCCGCTGGTTTCGCATACAGAATGGCGCGCGACGAATTGATCATCATGCCGGTACCGTTTCCGGTTTTGCCGGCGGTGACGGTCGCCTGGATGTCGCCGCCTTGAGCGCCGATGCCCGGTACCAGCAGTGGCAGGTCGCAGACGATCTGGCGCACCTCTGCCAGTTCACGCGGGAAAGTCGCACCAACCACCAGTCCGCACTGTCCATTCGCATTCCATTCTTCCGCGACTAGCCGCGCAATATGCTGATACAGCGGCACCGGTTTTTTCGTGCCGCCGACCATCAGGAATTGCAGGTCGGAACCGCCCGGGTTAGAGGTGCGGCACAAAATGATTGCGCCACGATCCTTCCATTCGAGGAAGGGTGCAATCGTGTCGTAGCCCATGTATGGATTCAGCGTGACTGCATCGGCGTTGTAGCGTTCGAATGCTTCGCGTGCATATTGTTCGGCGGTTGCGCCGATGTCGCCGCGCTTGGCGTCGAGCACCAGCGGTATTTGCGGATATTTTTCGCGCAGATAGCCGCACAGCGCTTCAAGCTGGTCTTCCGCGCGTAGCGCGGCGAAATACGCGATTTGCGGCTTGAACGCGCAGGCGAATGGTGCGGTCGCATCGACGATTGCCTTGCAGAATGTAAATACCGCATCCGGTTTGCCTTGCATGTGTGCTGGGAAACGCTTGATGTCCGGATCGAGGCCGACGCACAATAACGAGTTGTTGGCAGCCCAGGCGGCAGACAGTTTTTCGATGAAGGTCATGAGTGTTTCCTAATGGAATTGAGCCGCATCGACATGCTGTGCTCAACAAAATAGATCGTTTTTTTACATATTGTAACGTGCCGTGCTATCGTCTCGCTGATGAATAACGGCATGACTTCGTTTTCCCGCAAAGATCTGTTGCTGCTGGCGCTGTTGACGCTGTGCTGGGGTTTCAACTGGCCAATCATGAAGGTTGGCGTCACCCATTACCCGCCATTGACGTTTCGGGTGCTCGGCATGATCGGCGCGCTGCCGGTGTTGTGGCTGGCCGCACGCATGCAGGGGGTGCCGTTGGCCGTTTCAGGTGGGCAAGTTCTCACCTTGATCAGGCTGGCGATTCCTAATGTGCTGTTGTGGAACCTGTTCATGATCATGGGCATCACGACGCTGTCGTCAGGCCGGTCAGCCATTCTCGGTTACACGATGCCGGTCTGGGCGCTGCTGTTCGGGCTGCTGCTGTATCGGGAACAACCGAACCGGATGGCATGGTTCGGCATTGCCTGTGCCTTTGTTGGTACCTTGCTGCTGCTGTCGAGCGAATTCGGCAAACTCTCCGGCCAGCCGATCGGCAGCATCCTGATGCTGTTGGGTGCCGCGTCATGGGGCTATGGCACCGTGCGGATGAAGCGCGCGCAACTCGACATCCCGACGATTGCGATGACCTTCTGGATGGTGCTGCTCTCTTCGCTAGCCCTGATCGTCGCGGTGGTCATATTTGAAAGCGCCGCATGGCGTCTGCCGAACCCGATTGAATGGGCGGCGATTGCTTACAATGCGCTGCTGGTGTTCGGTTTTGCGTTCGTCGTCTGGTTCCGGCTGGCGCGTGCGCTGCCGCCGGTCGCTTCCGGTCTGTCGGTGATGATGATTCCGGTAGTCGGCGTGTTTTCCGGCGCGTGGATGCTGGGCGAAACGCCGCACTGGCAGGATTACTGCGCGATGCTGCTGATCCTGGTGTCATTGGCGACGGTGTTGATCAAGCCGAAATCCGGTGCATAATGCACAACAATTCGTCAACATTCGTGGGGATGTAAAAATGAACAAGATACTGAAATGGCTGGCCCTGGCCATTGTGGCATCGACGCTGGCCGGCTGTGGCTATAACGATTTCCAGCGCAAGGATGAAGCCAGCAAGGCGGCCTGGGCCGAAGTGGTGAACCAGTATCAGCGTCGTGCCGACCTGATCCCGAATTTGGTGAACACGGTCAAGGGTTATGCGGCGCATGAAAAGGAAACGCTGGAAGCGGTGACCAAGGCACGCGCGGCCGCGACCAGTTTTCAGATCACGCCAGAAGTGCTGAACAACCCGGAAGCGTTCAACAAATTCCAGAAAGTGCAGGGAGAACTGTCGTCGGCCCTGTCGCGGTTGATGGCCGTATCCGAGCGTTACCCGGATCTGAAAGCCAACCAGAATTTCCGTGACTTGCAATCGCAACTGGAAGGGACGGAAAATCGCATCGCGGTGGCGCGCCAGCGCTACATTAAGGCGATTGCCGACTACAATGTCCTGGCGCGCGAATTTCCGACCAATCTGACCGCGATGGTGTTCGGCTACAAGGTCAAACCGTCGTTCACGGTCGAGAATGAAAAGGAAATCTCGACAGCGCCGAAGGTCGATTTCGGTAAAAAATAACCCACCTTATACTGGAACGCCATGCTCCGGTTCCTGATCGGCTTGCTCCTTGCACTGCTGCTGTCGCCAGCGATGGCGCAGGATCTTGCGCCGATCCCGCCATTGAAAGCGCGCGTCACTGATCTGGCCGGGATGCTCAAGCCCGAGCAGCGGGCGGCGCTGGAAAAAACCTTGCAGGAACACGAGACGAAAACTGGCAGTCAGGTTGCGATCCTGCTGGTGAACAGCACGGCACCGGAAGTGATTGAACAGTACGGCATCCGCGTCGCCGAAGCGTGGAAGCTCGGGCGCAAGGGCGTTGATGATGGCGTGATCCTGATTATTGCGAAAGACAATCCGCGTGACTTGCGCCGGATGCGGCTCGAAGTCGGCCGCGGCGCCGAGGGCGTGATCACCGATGCAATGAGCAAGCGGATCTTGCAGGATGTAATTGCGCCGCATTTCCGCCAGAACGATTTTTACGCCGGGCTGAACGCCGGCGTGACAGCGATTCACGCGCTGCTCGACAAGGAGGCCTTCCCATCGGTATCGAAACCGGCAGCCAGAGCCGAGCAAGGTGGCGCCGGCATGTGGATCTGGGTCCTGTTCATTCCGCTGATCTTTATTGTGGCCATCGTTCGCGCCGTGCAAACCC
>JAYFNP010000124.1:0-5045 GCA_034933385.1 Burkholderiaceae bacterium
TGGATGCCGTGTATGCCGCGTATGCCGAACCGGATGCCGATTTCGATGCGCTGGCGACCGAGCAGGCGCGTCTCGAAGCGATCCTGGCAGCGAGCGAGGGCGGCAACCTCGATCAGCAGCTCGAAATGGCGGCCGATGCGCTGCGCCTGCCGCCGTGGGACGCGAAAATCGGCGTGCTGTCTGGCGGCGAAAAGCGCCGTGTTGCGCTGTGCCGGCTGTTGCTGTCGCGGCCGGACATGTTGCTGCTGGACGAACCGACCAACCATCTGGATGCCGAGTCGGTCGACTGGCTGGAACAATTCCTGCACCGTTTCCCGGGCACCGTGGTAGCGATCACCCATGACCGCTATTTCCTCGACAATGCCGCCGAGTGGATTCTCGAACTGGATCGCGGCGCGGGCATCCCGTGGAAAGGCAATTACAGTTCCTGGCTGGAGCAAAAGGAAGCGCGGCTGAAGCAGGAAGAGTCTGCCGAATCGGCGCGCCAGAAATCGATTGCCAAGGAGCTTGAATGGGTGCGCCAGAATCCGAAAGGGCGGCAGGCAAAAAGCAAGGCGCGGCTGGCGCGTTTTAATGAACTGTCCGATTACGAATATCAGAAGCGCAACGAAACGCAGGAAATCTTTATCCCGGTGGCCGAACGGCTCGGCAATGACGTGATCGAATTCAAGAACGTGTCCAAAGGCTACGGCGACCGGCTGCTGATCGACAACCTTAGCTTCCGTATTCCGCCGGGTGCGATTGTCGGTGTGATTGGCCCGAACGGTGCCGGCAAATCGACGCTGTTTCGGATGATTACCGGCAAGGAAACACCGGACAGCGGCGAAGTTCATATCGGGCCGACCGTCAAGGTGTCGATCGTTGACCAGTCGCGCGAAAATCTCGATGGCAGCAAGACCGTGTTCGAGGATGTTTCCGGCGGTGCGGATATCCTGTCGGTGGGCAAGTTCGAGATGCCATCGCGCGCCTATCTCGGGCGGTTCAATTTCAAGGGTTCGGACCAGCAGAAAAACGTCGGCACGTTATCCGGCGGCGAACGTGGGCGCTTGCATCTGGCGAAAACGCTGCTGCAGGGCGGCAACGTGCTGCTGCTGGACGAACCGTCGAACGATCTGGACGTCGAAACCTTGCGCGCCTTGGAAGACGCGCTGCTGGAATTTGCCGGCAGTGTGCTGGTGATATCGCATGATCGCTGGTTCCTCGACCGGATTGCGACCCACATCCTGGCGTTCGAAGGCGATTCGCAAGTGACGTTCTTTGACGGCAATTACCAGGAATACGAAGCCGACAAGATAAAACGCCTCGGCGAAGAGGGCGCGAAACCGAAGCGGCTGCGCTACAAGCCGGTGACGCGCTAATCCGCGCGGCCACCGGCTGCGCAACTGGCGCAGCGTGTGCCCGACGGCGAACTTTGGGGCGTTGTGGGCACAAAATATACTGGTGGCGGTATATAAAAACAGCCAAGAAAATTCTGGCCAGACAGGGGTGTTTTGACGAATACTCCTGTTTTTTCGGATTTGCGGTCAGATGTCGGCTGGGTCGACTTCCAGCGTCCAGCGCACGCGGGTTTTCATCGCCCGCAGTGCCGCCATCCAGTCTTTCAGGAAGGCCTGCAGTGCCGGGCGTGACGCGGATTCGACCAGCAGTTGTGCGCGGCAGACGTTGGCAACGCGTGTCAGTGCCATCGGGATCGGATCGTTGACCGTTACGCCCTCGTGCGCCAGCGCATTGGCCGCCTGCTGCAGGAATGCCAGCGCATCCGGCAATTCGCGCGCTTCGGCGCGCAGCAGCGCCTGATGGCAGAACGGCGGCATCGCGGCCTGTTCGCGCTCTGCCAGCAATGCGGTGGCGAAGGTGCCATAGTCATGCGCTTGCAGCGCCGCATACAGCGGATGTTGCGGGTAACGCGTCTGGATCAGTACTTCGCTCTCGCTGCCGTCATCCTTTTGCGCGCTGCGTCCGGCGCGGCCGGAAACCTGCATCAGTTGCGCGAACAGCCGTTCGCTGGCGCGGTAATCGTGCGAGAACAGTGCCGTGTCCGGATTCAGCACGCCGACCAGCGTCAGGTTCTGGAAATCGTGTCCTTTCGCGACCATCTGTGTGCCGATCAGGATATCGACTTCGCCGCCATGCACGGCGTCGAACGCCGCCTGCGCGCTGCCTTTCTTGCGGGTTGAGTCGGCATCGATGCGCAACAGCCGGGCATCGGGGAAATGCACCTGCAGGCTTTCCTCGACCCGCTGCGTGCCGCGTCCGAGCGGTTGCAGATCGACATTGCCGCAAGTCGGGCAGGCGCGCGGAATGCGCATCTCCAGACTGCAATGGTGGCAGCGCAGCTTGCGCTCGGACAGATGCAGCACCATGAATGCGCTGCAGCGGGGGCAATCGCTGACCCAGCCGCACGCGTCGCAGGCGAGCACCGGTGCATAACCGCGCCGGTTCAGAAACAGCAGCGATTGCTCGCCGCGTTCCAGCCGTTGCTTGATGGCGGCGATCAGCGCCGCAGTCATGCCGTCGATCAACTGGTTGCGGCCGCTGTCGAGCAAGCGCACCGACGGCAGCACGGCATCCTGCACGGCACGCTCGGTCAGTTCCAGCTTGCGATAACGGCCGGTGTGCGCGTGTTGCCAGCTTTCCAGCGACGGCGTGGCCGACCCGAGCACAACCGGAATGCCGAGCTGGTTGGCGCGCCAGACTGCCAGATCGCGGGCCGAATAACGCAAGCCTTCCTGCTGCTTGTACGATGGATCGTGTTCCTCGTCGACGACAATCAGTTTCAGCTTCGGTAGCGAGGCCAGGATCGCCAGCCGCGTGCCGAGCACGATGCGCGCCTGGCCGAGGTGTGCTGCCAGCCAGTGGCGCAGCCGTTCGGTTTCGGCCAGGCCGCTATGCAGGGTGGCCACCGGCGCGTCCGGAAAGCGCTCGCGGATGCCCGCTTCGAGTTGCGGCGTCAGGTTGATTTCCGGCACCAGCATCAGGATTTGCGCCTCTGGCGCACGGTCAAGAATTTTGGCCGCCGCTTGCAGATAAACTTCGGTTTTGCCGCTGCCGGTGATGCCGTGCAGCAGCAGTGCTTCGAAACCGTGCGCGCCGGCAATCGCCTCTACCGCTTGTTGCTGTGCCAAATTCAGGGCTGGCGCAACCGGCGTTGCGCTTGGCGCGGCGGCAGTTTGCTGCGCCAGTTTTTTCAGCGCGCGTTCCAGTGCCAGCGGTTTCGGTTCGCGCAGTTTCTTCGGCAGGCAGGGCAGCGCGACCTCGCCCAGTGGCCGCTGGTAATACCCGGCGGCAAAGCGGCACAGCGCCAGCCAATGTTCCGACAGCGGCGGAATTTGTCCGCGCACGGCGATTACGTCGCGCAGCTTGTCTTCCGGCACGTCGGTTTGTTCGCTGACGGCAACGATCAACCCAATGACTTCGCGCTTGCCGAGCGGCACCAGCGCCAATTGTCCGGGAACCGGCAGCGCAGCATCTTTTTCGCCGAGCCATCGGTAATCGAAAAAAATGTCAAGAGGCGTGTCAACCGCAATATGGACAAAACAACAACGCATAAACTTAATGTAAACCCTTAAGAAATCACCTAAACATTCGCATGAAAAGCTTTTTTTAACCTATCCACAGAACATGTGGAAAACTTTGTGGGTAAATGCCGGTTGACAGGCTGGGGAGCTTGATTTCATGCGGGTTTTAATAAATTGCCTAAACCAGATGCAAAAAATAAACCGTTTAAAATCAATGAGTTGAAAAATGATTCAAAGTCCCCCAAAAAAATAAAAAATTTTTTGAAAAATTTCATTGGAGCTATTTTTTGTGCATAAATATCTTCAAAACAACTTTGTAATACGTCGGTAATGGCATTTCTTCAATATTACTTCGACTCGCTGCGCCGATAGTGTGCGGTCATGTCGTGTCGCTCGGGCTTCGGCAAACGGTAGCTAAACAGGGCGCTGGCATGGGCGGCACAGTACACGACCGGAACGATACACTGCTTGCCTGGCGACGGCTAGCCGCACTGATTCAGGAGAGTGGCCAGTGTTGCTGGCGGAGACGGTGGCTCAAGCGCAGCGAATCGCCATTCGGACGTGGCGCTTGACACGACTCATGGTGGCGCTTACTGTTCAATGGCGAAGCGTTCATCGATGGACAAACCGATTCAGACTGGGAGAGAAAACATGTACAAAAAAATACTGGTGCCGACGGATGGAACGCCGTTGTCTGAAGGCGTCATTGCCGCTGCAATCGAATTGGCGCGCGTCATTCGCGGGAGCCAAATCCTGGGCCTGTCGGTAATCGTTCCGATCAGCGCGTCGCCGTTCGAGGGCATGAGTCCGGCTACTGCCAAAGAGCACGAAAAGCATATGGACAGCCATGCCAATCGCTACGTGGGCCTGCTGAAAACGGCGGCCGATGCCGCCGGCGTGCCGTGCGAAGTCCTGGTCACCAAAGGCGCCAGCCCGGCGGAAGAAATCGTCCGGGTGGCGAAAGATTACCAGTGCGACTGCATCTTCATGGCGTCGCATGGGCGGAAAGGCTTGAATCGGCTGTTCCTGGGCAGCGAAACGCAAAAGGTGCTGGCACAGGCAACGGTGCCGGTGCTGGTACATAAATAACCGCGACCGGTAGCGGAATGGCCTTGCAGGAGTAAAAAAGCCGGTTCGGCACCGGTTTTTTTACTCCATCCAGTATTTATAAATTGCCGCAGAATATCTGGCCAGGCGGCATGATTTTGCGCTATACCCCCTGTTTATCGTTGTGCCAGCGAGTTGGGCAGCAGCAGCCACATGCGGGTGCGCTGTTTCATCCGGCCAGCCTGCTCGCCGGCTTCCGAACCGAATCCCCAGAAATAGTCGGCACGTACCGCTCCCTTGATCGCGCTACCGGTATCCTGTGCGAACACCAGCCTGTTCAGCGGCTGAACGTTGCCCGGTTGCGTGGTCGAAAGGAACACCGGCGCGCCCAGTGGCACATATTCCGGGTCGACGGCAATCGAACGGCGCGGCGTCAGCGGCACGCCGAGCGCGCCCTTGGGCCCCTGCTCCGGATCGCGT
>JAYFNP010000125.1:0-8143 GCA_034933385.1 Burkholderiaceae bacterium
GACATTCTTGCGCTTGAAGCTGGTCTTCTGAACCTCGGCGAACCCATAGAGATGGTTGCTGAATTTGTGTTTTGCGCCAGCGCCAAAACTGAAGCCATGGAAGGTCGGCGTGGCGGAATAGCTGTCATTCGGTCTGGTGAAGGTCCATGTTCCTTCAGCCTGGCTATAGCCAAGCTTGACGTAAACGAGGCTGGCTTCGTTAATGTTCAGCCCGGGCTCGATGCTGACTCCCCGGGCGTTTTGCAGCTTCATATTGACGGTATCCACCTGGGAGGGCTCCCAGGCCTGGATCGTTGTTCCAGCTTTTTGATGGCCCAAAACGTAATAGACATTGCCGGCCAGATTGAATCGGCCAAACGATTTCGAATAGCCTGCCGAGATTTGCCCGGCGAAGCTGTTGTCGGAGGGTTTGGCGGTGAACCAGTTGGTGAAATGGACATCTGTCGCGGATTCCGCGAATCCGACGCCGGCCTGCACAAATGGGCCGTCAAACCCGGCGGCTATCGAAACAGAAGACATGACCGTTATCACGGTCACAAGAGCGATTTTCCTGATGTCCATTAGGGATAGGCGAACGATTCGAGCCGATTGTTGCCAGCACTGGAAAGGCGCCCGGTGGCATGTTTAATTTGTCGCAAAGCGCCTGTCGTGGTTTTAAGCTACCCGGTAAAGCTCCATTTCCTGCATCAGCATTGTGCCGGTTTCGCGCATGCGCTGATGCCACGAAAGCGCTTTTTCCAGCACATGCGGTGTATGTCCGCCACGCTTGCTTGCTTCGGTAAAATAATCGGCCAACATCCAGCGATACTCGCCTTCGACACAATTGTTGATGATGGTTTGCGCACGTTCCCGCGGAGCCAGTCCACGCAGGTCGGCTAGCCCGACTTCGGTGACCAGAATATCCACGTCGTGTTCGTTATGGTCAACATGCGAAACCATTGGCACAATACTGGAAATGGCGCCGCCTTTCGCGAACGACTTCGTCACGAATACCGAGGTGTGGGCATTGTGGGTGAAGTCGCCAGATCCGCCGATGCCGTTCATCATATGCGTGCCCATCACATGCGTCGAATTGACATGTCCATAAATGTCGGCTTCGAGCGCCGTGTTGATGGTGATGATGCCAAGACGCTGGATCACTTCGGCGTGGTTGCTGATTCGTTGGGGACGCAGCGCAACACGATCACGGTAGCGACCGAAGTTTTCGAACACATGCTTGCTCATTTTCGGGGACAGCGTGATCGAGGTGGCAGAGGCAAAATCCATCATTCCCGCGTCGATCAATTCAAAAGTCGAATCCTGCAGTACTTCCGAATACATCGTCAAATGACTGAATGGCCCGGTTGCCAGGCCCGACATGACGGCATTGGCAATAGTGCCAATGCCCGATTGCAGCGGGCGCAGGGATTCGGTCAAACGGCCGTGCTGAATCTCGCGCTTGAAGAAATCAATCAAATGACCGGCGATTGCCGCTGTTTCCGCGTCGGGCGGAAGGTTTTGTGACGGGGTATCCGGCTCGCCGGTGACGACAATCGCGACAATTTTTTCTGGCGGGATTTGGATCGCCGAGCTGCCGATTTTGTCGCTTGGCGTCAGAATGCCGATCGGCTCGGCCTGCGGGAAACGCTTGGCGCAATAAATGTCATGCACGCCTTCCAACTCAAGCGGTACCGCCAGATTGAGCTCGACGATGACCTTCCCGGCCTGCATCGCAAAAATTTCATTGTTGCCGACCGACGTGCTCGGAACAATACCACCGGTTTCGGTAATTGCGATTGCTTCGATGATGGCGACGTCAACCGGGGCGATTTGCTGCCGGCGCAACAGTTCACCCGTTTCGGACAGGTGGCTGTCGAAGTACATGATGTCGCCGCGGTTGATCGCCGCGCGCATCGTACGATCCGTCTGAAAAGGCGAGTATCTGGCCAGCACGCCGGCTTCGGTCAACGCACGGTTGACTTCGTTGCTGGGCGACGCTCCGGTCAGCAGGGTTATTTTGAACGGCTCGGTCTTGGCGCGTTCCGCCAAGGCATAAGGTATTTTCTTCGCGCCACCGGCAAGAGTGAAACCACTCATGCCAACCGTCATGCCATCTTTCACAAATTCGGCTGCTGCCGCAGCGCTTGTGAGTTTTTCCCTCAGCTGCGGCAAACGGATGCGTTTTTGAAATACGTCGTCTTTCATGGCACCTCGACAGATAATCAACAAATACCCCAAATTCCTGTGATGCAGGAGGGGATTGATTTCATAAGTTAAAACGCCGACGCCCGGGTAGGGCGACAGCAATAATTTGTTATTTACCGGCTTTGCTTTGGTCGTGGGGTAGTCGAGAGTTGTCTTGGCCCGACCCAATGCCGGTTGCCTTGACTATCTTCTGCACGCCGCAGACGCTGCCTTCCAAGTCAATTGCACGTCCACCTCCAGCGTCGTTTCCCATCCGGGGAAGCGTGCCGCACTTGGTGACTACCTTAGCGATTTGGTGGTTTGGCACTTGTTGCCAAGACCAACCACATCCTTGCTGTTGATGCAGGAATCGCTAGCGCGCGATTTTAACTTGCTGGCCCCTCGATGGCAAGCATTTTGAGAGAGACTTCGCTGACAAAAATTGAACGAAGATGCGAGTTTTTAATGTTTTTGCGTAAGTTGGAGAACGATTCGATGAAGATCGCGCATGATGGCGTCATCGCGTGAAAATGGGTGTGGCGAAATCGAGCAAATGTGTTCCGGCAATTTTCTGAGCCCGACTTCAGGCACAGCTTTGCTGGCGCTGGCGACATTTAAAGGAGAGCGGGTGAAAGTGGTATTGCCAATTTGAAAAAATCGGGGTGGCGAAAAGCAGGGGGAGGGTTTGTCGACCGTAAGGATGCTATGTGGGCGTATATGGTGAAAGATCTTCACCATAAAATGCCCCTTAGGCATACGCCTAAGGGGCATAATTCCATCAAGGCTATGCGCGTGAACGCTTAGCCATGAAGAGAGGGTTTACTTCCGTTTACCAACCTTGGAAACGATGTTCAAGCCTTGGATACGGCCAGATTCAACACCTGCATCCGGATCGACAACAACGTTGATCAGGCTCGGCTTCTTGGAAGAAACTGCCTTGCTCAGTGCAGCCTTGAATTCGGCCGGAGTCGTTACGTTGTAACCCGTGCCGCCCATGGCTTCCATGAACTTGTCATAGCGAACGCCAGGAGTAAACGTAACGCAAGACGGCATGTTCGGGCCGGTGCCAGCTTCATTACCCTTGTAGATACCGCCGTTGTTGATGACGCAGAAGCAGATCGGCAGGTTGTAACGAACAGCCGTTTCGATTTCCATACCGGAGAAGCCGAATGCGGAGTCGCCCTGAACACTGATAACCGACTGGCCAGTTGCGTTCGCAGCACCCACTACAGCGCCGCCGCCGAGACCCATGATACCCCAGGTGCCGGTGTCAACGCGTTTGCGCGGTTTGTACATGTCGACGATCATACGGGTGTTGTCGAGGGCGTTGGCGCCTTCGTTCACCAGAACGATATCCGGGTTTGCAGCGATCATGTCACGAACCACAGCCAGCGAATTGGAGTAGTTCATCAACGGGGTTTCTGCTGCCAGTTTCGGGCCCAGCTTGGCTTTGGAACCAGCAACGCGTTCGGTGATTGCACCAGTCCATGCTGCGTCAGTTTTATAACCCTTCAGGCCAGCACGCAGAGCGTTCAAGCAGGATTCGACGTCGCCGACCAGCGGTGCTGCGATCGGTACGTTGCTGTCCATTTCGTTGCCTTGGATGTCGATCTGAACGAACTTCTTCAGAGCGCCGCCCCAAGTACGGCCCTTGCCGTGTGCCAGCAGCCAGTTCAGGCGGGCACCAACCAGGATGACTACGTCGGATTCTTGCAGAATGAAGCTACGTGCTGCAGCGCCGCACAGCGGGTGGTTGTCAGGCAGCAAACCTTTTGCCATCGACATCGGGGTGAACGGAATGCCGGTTTCTTCGATGAAGGCCTTGCAAACGTCGTCGCATTGAGCATAGGAAGCACCCTTGCCGAACAGAACCAGCGGCTTCTTCGCGCCCTTGATCAGATCGACAGCGCGCTTGATGGCGTCAGCGCCCGGAACTTGTGCAGGAGACGGGTCAACCGGCTTGAACAGGATCTTGTCGCCTTCAGCCATCGGCATGGTCTGGCCGAAAGTACGTGCCGGGATGTCGAGGTAAACAGCGCCGGGACGGCCGGACAGCGCGGTGCGCACTGCGCGAGCCATAGCAACCGGGATGTCTTGGATGCGGTTGATCCGGAAAGCTGCTTTGCAGAACGGACGAGCCATATTCAGCTGATCCATTTCTTCGTAATCGCCTTGTTGCAGGTCAACGATTTCACGTTCGGAGGAACCGGAAATCAGAATCATCGGCCAGCAGTTAGTGGTTGCATTGGCGCAAGCCGTCAAACCGTTCAGGAAGCCCGGAGCGGAAACCGTCAAGCAAACACCAGGAGTTTTGGTCAGATAGCCATGCACCTGAGCTGCGATACCTGCGGCCTGTTCGTGGCGGAAGGCGAAGAACTTCTGGCCATCAGCCAACCATGCGCGCGCGAGGTTCGTGACAGGAATACCGACAAGACCATACATCGTGTTAATGCCATTCATTTTCAGGGCATCAATCAACAGGTGAAAACCGTCAGTCAGTTCTACTTCATCTGCTGCTGCAGTAGGTTCGTTACTCATAAGAAAAGCCTCTCTATGGTTGGTTTTTATAAACGTCGTACAACGTCCTCCGTGAGTATGCCGCCAACCCATGAAAAAACTCGTTGACCAAGGTCAATTTGCCAAATTTTTGATTGGTTTGGCGCGACATAAAAACTTTTTGACGATTGAGCGGGATGAAATTGAGTATTCCCGCAGTTCTTTCGCTGCCGGAATGTTTCTCATTCGAAGGTGGGATATTCATAATAGGCTGCCGGCCAGGCTATCGGCGTCGCGGCCAAATTTAGACGCTCCAATGCGATAACTGACCGGAATCGTCCGGCAATGGGCGATTCCTGGGGATACAGACGATGGCGGGATGTCGGTTTCAATAAAAAACCCCGTATGGAGCGGGGTTTTTGCAGTTGGCCGTAAGGCCTAAGTTGATAGATTGCGTTGCAGGGTCATTAAAAACCGGTTCAGCTGGCATTGAGCAGCGGGTCGAGTCCGCCTTCCCGGTCAAGTTCGACCATTTCGCTCAATGTGCCGATGTGCGTTGCGCCGATGTAAATTTGCGGTATGGTTCGGCTGCGCTCGGTTCGCGTCCACATTTCCTTGCGCAAAACCGGGTCGACATCAATATAGGCCATTTCGATGTCAGTCACCCCTTTCTGTTGCAGAAACTGCTCCGCAACATTGGTGGCGTTATGGTCGGTCAGGCCGTAGATCAGGGCTTTGGCAGTCATTGGATCCTCTTGATTCAATTGTGTTGGTGTGAACGCTCATACGGCGCGGACAACTACTCCAATGCAAAATTGTATCCTGTTTTGCGTCAGGCCTCCAACGCCTGACGTCGCGAATGACAATGCCATCATTGTCTGAATGGTAACGATTCCGAATGGTTAACCCCCAGCCGTCGGCAATCGCCGGGCGGCGGCAGGTGCGCTGCAGGAAAGCATTTTGAAAAAATCCGCAGGAAACGCCAATAGGCCGGCGTTTGTGCGAGAACCGCAGGGAATCGGTTGCGCAAATAAAAAATCAACGGCAAGCCGTTGATTTAAAAGAAATCTGGTCGGGGTGAGAGGATTCGAACCTCCGGCCTCTACGTCCCGAACGTAGCGCTCTACCAGGCTAAGCTACACCCCGATTACAAACAGCTTAGTACTTTCTAGCTGCTGCAAAAGCACATAATTTTAGCAAAGATTCCTTGAATTGGCTATCGGTGAAATGAATTAGTGCAGCGGCAGCGGCGGCGGCCGCTTTGTCGGCTTGCCGTTTGGTGTAATCCAGACCGCCGCAGGCGGCGATGGCGGCAAGAATTGCGTCGAAATTATTTTCGTCGCCGTGTCGGATGCTGTTGCGCACCAGCTGGCGTTGTTGTTCCGTACCGTGCCGCATCAGATGGATCAGCGGCAGCGTCATCTTGCCTTCACGCAAGTCGTCGCCCAGATTCTTGCCGATTTGTTCGAGGCTGCCCGTGTAGTCGAGCATGTCGTCAACCAGCTGGAACGCCATGCCGAGCCCATGGCCGCATTCCGCCGCCGCGGCAAATTGCTCATCCGTGGCGCCGCCGATCAGCGCTCCGATGCAGGCGGACGCTTCGAACAGTTTTGCCGTCTTGGCGTGGATGATTTGCCGATAGCGTTCCTCGGTTACTTCCGGGTCGCGCATGTTCATCAGTTGCAGCACTTCGCCTTCTGCAATGATATTGGTCGCGTCGGCCAAGACGTCCATCACGCGCATGTTGTCGACCGACACCAGCATCTGGAACGCTCTGGAGTACAGGAAATCGCCCACCAGCACCGAAGCCGCGTTGCCAAACATGGCGTTCGAGGTTGGCTGGCCGCGCCGCAATGTCGATTCGTCCACCACGTCGTCGTGCAGCAGCGGCGAGGTCTGGACGACTTCGATGATGGCGGCCAAAGTGTGATGATGATGGCCGCGATAACCGCAGGCATTGGCGAACAGCAGCACCAGCGCCGGCCGGATGCGTTTGCCACCGGCGCTGATGATATATTCGGCAATTTGCTTGATCAAGGTGACATCGGAATGCAATTCACGCCGGATGACCTGATTGACGGCTTCCATGTCGGCAGCGACGGACTGAAACGTAGGGGGATTGGCGATGTTTCTGGCGGCGGACAAGATGGGCCTGTAATTGAATATGCTGATTAAAACAGATAAAAACAGTGGCCATTGTATACGCAGGCCGTGTCTGAGAAAACAGCGCAAGCCATTTTTATGCCGGATTAGCCGCCATTCGGCAGCGCACCATTACGCAGAAATTATCTGGTCAGCGCATGTGAATCGTACCGTGGTGAATGGCTAAAACCAGCGCTCGATCTTATCGCGCCCGGGAACGCCGCCGGCATGCACCACCTTGCCATCGATCACCACAGCCGGCAGCGACATCACTTTGTAGCTCATGATGTCCTTGATGTCTTGAACTTTGGACAGCGCAATCGTTGCCCCTTTTTCATTTGCGATCTGTTCGATCAGTGCAATGGTGTTGCTGCAATTGGCACAGCCGGTGCCGAGTACCTTGACGTCCATGTCGAATCTCCTTGATTACAAAACAGCGTTAAAAACGTAACCCACAATCAGAATGCCGCAGGCGACCACGCCGACGAAGGTGGCGATCAGTCGCGGTTTCAGCACTTTGCGCAAGATGATGGTTTCCGGCAGCGACAGCCCGATCACACTCATCATGAACGCCAGCGCGGTGCCGAGCGCGGCGCCTTTCGCCAGCAGCGCCTGCACGATCGGGATGATGCCGGCGGCATTCGCATACCTCGGCACGCCGACCAGCACTGCCAGCAGCACCGCCCACCAGGCGTCCCTGCCCATGATGCCGGCCATGAAATCCTGCGGCACGTAGCCGTGAATGGCGGCGCCGACCGCGATGCCGAGGATGATGTATGGCCAGACGCGGCCGACGATTTCGCGCACGCTGGCGAAGCCGGCATCGATGCGCTCGGCCAGCGTCAGGCGGCTGTCGCCGGCTTCGGCTTGAATTTGCGGCATCTCGCGCACCCAGTCTTCCAGATAGGCTTCCATCTTCAGCCGGCCGATGACCCAGCCGGACAGAATCGCGACCGTTAGCCCGAGCGCCAGATACAGCGCCGCGACTTTCCAGCCGAACAGGCCAAACAGCAGCGTCAGCGCGACTTCGTTGACCATCGGCGCCGAAATCAGGAACGAAAAGGTCACGCCCAGCGGCACGCCGGCCTGGACGAAACCGATGAACAGCGGCACCGCCGAACAGGAACAAAACGGCGTGACGATGCCCAGCGTGGCCGCCATCGCGTTGGCCACGCCTTCGCTGCGCCCGGCCAGCAGCGCGCGGGTGCGTTCCGGCGTGAAGTACGAATTCACCATGCCCATCGCAAACACGATGCCGGTCAGCAACAGCAACACTTTCGGCGTGTCATACAGGAAGAATTGCAGCGCCTGCGTGAAATGCGCGTCAGGTTCCAGCGGTAGC
>JAYFNP010000126.1:0-2024 GCA_034933385.1 Burkholderiaceae bacterium
TCGCATCGCTACGCCGCTCCCTGCGACCAGTCCGGCGAAACCTGTCCGCTGGCGCGCAGCCTCGTCTCCGGCAAACAGGAATGTGACGTCCATCTGCATCACACACCGCACGGCGAGGAATACGTCAATATTGAACTTACGCCGATACGCAACCCGCATGGCGCAATCGTCTGTTTTGTCGAACGGATGAAACCTTTCAGTGAGGCCAAAGGATTGCTCGATGGACAAGGCATGATTGGACGTGCCCCAACCTTTCAAAAAATGCTGGCATTGGCAACGCGGGTCGCGCCTTCCGATGCGGTGGTATTGCTCTCCGGTGAATCCGGCACCGGCAAGGAATTGGCAGCACACGCGATCCACCACGCCAGTCGCCGGGCCAGCGCACCATTCATTGCCGTCGATTGCTCGGGCATTCCGGAAACACTGTTCGAAAGCGAGTTGTTTGGTCACGAACGCGGCGCCTTCACCGGTGCGGTCTCACGCAAACAAGGCCTGGTCGAGGCAGCAAGCGGCGGCACGCTGTTTCTGGATGAAGTCGGCGAGATACCTCTATCGATGCAGGTCAAATTATTACGCCTGCTGGAAACGGGCACGTTTCGTCGCGTTGGCTCGACCGAACTGCAATACGCGAACATTCGCGTCATTTCGGCCACACACAGAACTTTGCAACAGATGGTCAAGGAAGGTAGCTTCCGCTCTGACCTTTACTACCGCCTGAACATCTTTCCGATCCACGTACCCGCATTGCGTGAACGCATCGGTGATCTGCCGATGCTGGCAAAAGCTTTGCTCGCGCGCGTGGCACCGGAACGCAAACTGACGCTTTCGCCTGAGGCATTGCAACAATTGCTCGATTATTCGTTCCCAGGCAACGTACGCGAGTTGCGCAATTTGCTGGAGCGCGCCGCGCTGCTGTGCGACGGCGAGAAAATCACACCGGATCACCTACTCCAGCCGGAAAATCCGACTGCAACGCCTGCTGCAGGAGATGCCGAGATCAGCGATGCCGTGCTGCGGCAATGGCTGACCGATTTTCGCGGTAGTCGCAAAGATCTGGCCAAGGCACTAGGGATGAGCGAACGAACGCTGTACCGCCGCCTCCACGACATGAGCGGTTCTGAATAAGCAAAGCGATTACTGCGGAGACGAAGGCGACGCATGGGTCGCCTCAAAACTGGCCAGTGCGAACGCGCATTGCGTGTCGCCCGCAGCGGCTCCCTGTGCATACCAGAACGCCGCTTTTTCCAGATCGTGTCGACACCCTGTCCGTCACGATACAAACCACCCAACCACAAATAGGCTGTTGTGAAGCCATTCGCCAGCGCGGCTGAAAATAATTTCATCCCTTGATCGTAGTCATGCTTGCCGTGGCTACCAGTGACGAAACGATGCGCGAGAATGGCCATTGAGCGTGCGTCACCGCACTGTGCCACCCGCATCAACCATTCGTGCCCCAATTCGATGTCCTGCGGCACATGCTCGCCGGCCAGATAGAGATCGGACAAATGGTTGCCGGCGTTCAGGTATCCCGCGTCGAATGCCTGTTCCATCATCTGCAAACCCGACTCGACATCCTGCGTACACCCTTCACCGACTACCCTCATCATGCCGACCGAAGCGACCGCAACCATCATGTCGTTTGCAACCCCAACCGATAGAAGGCGATAAGCCTTTTTCTTGTCTGCCGCAACGCCATCACCGGCCTGGTACAGCCAGCCAAGATTGCAGCAGGCGCGTACGTCGTTTTGTTCAGCTGCCTTTTCATACCAGCGGATCGCGGCACCCAAATCCTGATCCGTGGCGATACCGAAGGCGTAAATCTTCCCCATATGGAACATCGCCGTTACATTCCCGCTTTCGGCCAATGTGCGAATACGCTTGATCGCTCGCCGGTAAGCGATCGGAGCCGGGTCTTCAGCATCGCTGATGGCGGCAGCACGCTGTTGCGCTTCATCACGATATTTTGCATTTGACAACCGATGGATGAGGTAGCAAACGAAGTCACCTTTCGACGGGCTGGCTTT
>JAYFNP010000127.1:0-3129 GCA_034933385.1 Burkholderiaceae bacterium
AAGGCTTATACCGACATGAGCGGTTACAGCGAACAGGATGTGCGTGGCAAAGATGTGCGCATGATGTATACCGGTTTTATGAGCGATGAAACAATCAGTGCCGTTATCGATTCGCTTGACAAAACCGGTCACTGGCAAGGCGAAATCTGGAACCAGCGCAAGAATGGGGAAACTTACCTCGAATGGCTGTCCGTCAGCGCCGTATTCGACCAGGAAGGTCAGTTGACCCACTACGTCGCGACAACCAGTGACATTACACAACGCAAGCAAGACGAGGAACGGATGCACTGGCTATCGCACTTCGATCCGTTAACCGGTCTGCCGAATAGGACGCTGCTGGAAGACCGCTGCCGTCAGGCCATCCGCATCGCGCAGAGTGGAGGCGAGCCATTAGCACTGATGTTTCTGGATCTGGATCACTTCAAAAATATTAACGAAACCCTTGGGCATCGTGTCGGAGACATGTTGCTGGTCGAGTTATCCAACCGTCTGACCTTCATCGCACGCGAACAGGATACGTTGTCGCGCATGGGTGGTGACGATTTTGTACTGGTCTTGCCGGGCATCAATGCAGCAGGAGCGGCACATATGGCCGAAAGAGTGCAGGCGGCGATTGCCCACCCGTTCCAGATTGAAGAGCATGAGCTGAGCATTTCCGGTTCGCTCGGCATTGCGATGTACCCGATAGATGGTGACGATTTCGATTCGCTGATCAAATGCGCGGACATGGCGGTGTATCGCGCCAAGCAGGACGGACGCAATACTTTCTGCTTCTTTACCGCGGAAATACAGGCGCGCACAGTGCGCACGCTGCAACTGGAAAACGCGCTACGGCGCGCGCTGGAACGTGACCAGCTGATGATGTATTACCAGCCGCAGGTATCGCTTGCCGATCAGCGTATTGTCGGTGCGGAAGCGCTATTGCGTTGGCAACACCCGGAACTCGGCATGGTGTCTCCGGCGGAATTTATCCCGATTGCGGAAAATAGCGGATTGATACTGTCGATCGGTGAATGGGCGATGCGTGCTGCGACACGTCAGATGAATGCATGGATTGACGCCGGTTTTGGCACGATGACCATGTCGGTTAACCTGTCGGCCGCTCAATTCCGTCAGCCGGACCTGCCGCAACTGGTGATGCAAATCCTCGAAGAAACAGGGCTGCCTCCAGAACACTTTGAAATTGAGTTGACCGAAAGCGTGGCGATGGAAAATCCTCAGGCAGCGATCGAAGTGATGGATGATCTGTCGCGGCGCGGGATCCGTCTATCGATTGACGATTTCGGCACCGGTTATTCTTCGTTGGCGCATTTGAAACGTTTTCAGGTGTATAAATTAAAAATCGATCGATCGTTCGTCA
The DNA here is from genome assembly GCA_034933385.1 of Burkholderiaceae bacterium. Lineage (GTDB taxonomy): Bacteria > Pseudomonadota > Gammaproteobacteria > Burkholderiales > Burkholderiaceae_D > QZKY01. Next base: position 1,361 of record JAYFNP010000127.1, read on the forward strand.
TTGACGTAGCCGAAAATTCCGAAGATCGGGCCATCGTTCGGGCGATTATCAATCTTGCCAGCAGTCTTGGCTTACGTACCATTGCAGAGGGAGTCGAAACCGAACAGCAGCTTGCTTTTCTACAGCAAAGCGGTTGCCATGAAATTCAGGGGTATTACTTCAGCCGCCCGCTCACGGCCGAGCAGTTCGAAGTGCTGCTGCGCACTGGGTATAACAGCCGGTAAGCTGGAGGACTTTCGTGGTAACCTAAGGTGTTGTCCTATTGTCCAGTTGACGCGCCGGCTACCGCATGTGCGACGTCAGTCAATCTTCCAGCAACCAGAAAAACAGGAGAAGCAATGCAAACCAAGTCAGTACTGTCACTTGCCGACGTTCAAAAGATTGCGGCAGCAGCTGAAGCAGAAGCAACCAGGAACGGATGGGCGGTTGCAATAGCCGTTGTGGATGATGGCGGCCACCCGTTGTGGCTTCAGCGCATGGATGGGGTTGCCCCGGTTGCATCCTATATGGCGCCTGCGAAGGCAAAGACAGCTGCGCTCGGTCGCCGCGAATCTAAGATTTACGAAGACATGATTAATAGCGGGCGCACTTCGTTTCTCAGTGCGCCAGAGATTGATGGCATGCTCGAAGGTGGTGTGCCGATCATAATCAACGGGCAGTGCATTGGCGCTGTCGGCGTTTCCGGCGTCAAATCGATTGAGGATGCACAGGTCGCTAAAGCAGGGGCGGCGGCGGTTGGCCAATAAGGTGAGCGACGATGCAAATGGAAAAAGCCACCTTGCGGTGGCTTTTTTGCAGAAATTACCGGTTTCTACTTGGTGCCCGAAACCGGAATCGAACCGGTACACCATTGCTGGCGAGAGATTTTAAGTCTCTTGTGTCTACCAATTTCACCATTCGGGCAGGGGGTGAATTGTAACATTGGTATCCTCGGCTAAGACATTAAATTTCCCTGAAGAAAGATAATTTTCAGCGTTACATGAATCAGGCAAAAATTCCAGCGAAACATCCTGTCTTTCCCGTCGCTGTCAGCGACATCCCCTACCGTCATGCGAATGGGCGCATCCTGCGTTCGCTGCTCTATCAGCCGCAGGGTGAAGGGCCGTTTCCGGCGATCGTGTGCGTGCATGGCGGCGCTTGGGTATCTGGCGACCGGACAGCGACGCAGGGCTTTGCCGACATGCTCGCTGCTTGCGGCGTGGTCGTGATGGCGATCGATTTCCGTATGGCGCCACATGACCCATATCCGTCGTCGCTGGTGGACATCAATTTTGCGGTGCGCTGGCTGAAGCATAATGCTGCGGAGTACTCGGTCGATCCGCAGGCCATCGGCGGGTTGGGCGTGTCCAGTGGCGGGCACCTGATTCTGTTGTCGGCGTTGCGCCCGTTCGATGCGCGTTATGCTGCGGCTACGCTGCCAGGTGCAGAAGAGATCGATGCCCGGTTGGCATTCGTCGTCACCTGTTCTGGTGTGCTCGATCCGCTGGCGCGCTACCGGATGGCGCAACGGAGTGGTGATCGCGACATTCTCGCTTGTCACGATGCCTATTTCGGTAGTGAGGACGTGATGGCTGAGGCCAGTCCGCCGCTGATTCTGGAGCGTGGCGAACCGGTGGATTTGCCGCCAGCGCTGTTTTTTCAGGGTGGCGACGATCCGCGCGTGCCGGCCGGCACGGCGCAACGCATGGCGCGGTTGTGTGTGACCGCCGGTGGCCAGGCAGATGCGGTGGTCTATCCGGGTATGGGTCACGCGATCGGCATGTGGGGCC
>JAYFNP010000128.1:0-4280 GCA_034933385.1 Burkholderiaceae bacterium
AACTTGCGTCCGATCAGCCGTTTGACGGCAAACAGCGTGTTCTTCGGGTTGGTTACAGCCTGACGTTTCGCCGGCGAACCAACCAGGATTTCGCCATTCTCCTGATACGCGATGATCGATGGCGTGGTGCGGGCGCCTTCGGAATTTTCGATCACCTTGGGCTGCCCATTTTCGATGATGGCGACGCAAGAGTTGGTCGTGCCCAGATCGATACCGATAATTTTTGCCATGTTGTTTCCTTTCGATGCCTGATTTTGTTTGTCCGGTAAGATCCGGGCGGTTATTGGCTATATTGTGCTGGTTTCGTTTATTTCAAGATTCTTTCGCTGCGGCGACAGTAACGATTGCCGGGCGTAACAGCCGATCGGCAATCATGTAACCTTTCTGCATCACCTCGACGACCGTGTTGGCTTCCTGTTCCGAAGGTACAGTGGCAATCGCCTGATGCTTCATCGGGTCGAGCTTTTCGCCTTTTTCCGGCAGTATTTCGGTCAATCGGTTCTTCTCGAACGCAGACGACAATTGCTTCAAGGTCATCTCGACCCCTTCCTTCAGCGATTCGACCGACGGCGTGCCGACTTTCAGTGCCATTTCCAGGCTGTCCTTGACCGCGACCATCGATTCGGCAAAGCCTTCAATGGCGAATTTGTGCGCTTTGGCAATGTCTTCCTGCGCCCGCCGACGGATGTTTTCGCCGTCAGCCCGGGCGCGCAGCCAGGCGTCTTCCATCTCGGAGGCTTTTTTTTCTGCCCGGTTCAACTGTTCGGCCAGCGTGACGCCCTCCTGGGGCAGCGAAAATTCCGCTGTTGCGGACGGTTCGGGCTGGGTGGCCGATTCGCTTGGGATTGCCGGTTCTGGCTGTTTTTCTGCTTCTGTTTGCATCTATCAGTCTCCAACGGTCATACGTACGCTAATTTCAATCCTCATCACTTGGGGATGTTTTGCCGGTTTTCAAGCAAAAAGTTTTAGTTTCCCGCAAGAAGTGATAAGTGACAGATTTTGTTACAAAAATTACCATCCCGGGCTAGTTTTTTCTTGTTCCCGGATTAGTATGAAATCAACAGCAGTGATCCGTTTGGGCGAGCAGGCATGTTTTTTGCGAGGCTTCTTATGCGGGTCACGCTGAAGTTATGGGCCGAGCCGTTTTTTGCATCCGGCCTCAAGGAGAACACCATGAAACTTCCACTCATCACTGCCAGCATCATCATGTACGCGTTGCTGGCGGTTGCGTGGCTGTGTTACGCAGCCATGCGTCATGGCGAGCAGGCCAGCCTGTTTTAGTGCTGGTTCGGCAGCAGTTGTTTCGGCGGGGAATCATTTCCCGCCGGACAGTAGTGTGCTTGCGCGTGACGTTCTGGCGTTTTCCTTCGGTTCGATCGTGGTTGCTGTCGCCATTGTCGGCCATCCCAGCAGGTTTTCCTCGGCGATCTGGGCCAAGGCGTGCAGCCAGGAATCCGATTCATTCAGGCAAGGGATGGCGTGAAACTCCTTGCCGCCAGCCGTCAGGAAAATTTTCTGGCCTTCGATCGCAATTCCTTCCAGCGTTTCCAGGCAATCGGCGGTAAAGCCGGGGCAAATTACGTCCACCCTTCCGACGCCTTCGCGTGCCAGCTTGTGCAGCGCACCAGCCGTTTGCGGTTGCAGCCGTCCGGCCTGGCCTGGGCGTGATTGGAACGACACCAGATATTGATCCGGCGTCAGTTGCATTTGTTCCGCCAGCAGGCGTGCTGTCGTCAGGCACTGGTCATGATACGGGTCGCCCTGTGAACGCAATTTTTCCGGTATCCCGTGAAAGCTCATCAGCAGCCGGTCGGCGCGGCCATTCGTTTCCCAGTAGGAAAATATCGAATTGCTGAGTGCGCCGATATACCGTTCGTGATCGTGATAGTCCTTTACGAGTCGCAACTCCGGCAAGTTGCACATTGCGGCGCAATGGGTGAATACCGCATCGAAAACCGAAGCGGTGGTGGCCGAAGAGTATTGCGGAAACGCCGGCAGGATCAGTACGCGGTCACACCCGTCTTGCATCAACTGGTCGAGTACTGCCGACAGCGATGGATTGCCATGGCGCATGGCGCTGGCGACCTGGACGTCATGCCCACGTTCGCCCAGATAACCGCGCAGCAGTTTGGCTTGGTTTTTTGCATGCACTTGCAGCGGAGAGCCATCCTTGCACCAGATCGATGCATAGCGGCGTGCCGTTTTCCTGGCATGAAGCGGCAACAGTACGGCGTTCAGCGTGAGCCAGCGGAAAAAACGCGGCGCCTCGGGCGTACGCCTGTCCGACAGGAATTGCTTCAGGAAACGCCGTACGGCGGAAGGCGTAGGTGCATCAGGCGATCCGAGATCGGCCAGCACGACGGCGATTTTCGGATGGGTGGCGGACTTGTGGGACGATGCCAGAGGGAAGGACATGATTGCAGCTATTGGATTCGAGGCGGCAGAAATCTTGTGTAGTCGGGTGTTGCGAGGCCAAATGGGTCAATAATAAGACACCATTATACTAGAGCGAGTATGTTCTCATACTGCCATTTTGCTTGGCGGCTGCGTCTATTTTCCGCATATACCCCGGCAATCATTGCGACAGCATTTCCTTCGCATGTTGTCGGGTGGTGGCGGTGATTTCCAGTCCGCCGAGCATCCGGGCGATTTCCTCGATGCGCGCCGAAGCGTCGAGCCGGTCAATGCGCGACACCGGTTTGCCCGCGTCGTCAGTCAGTTTGCTGACCTGGAAATGCTGCCCCGCCTGGCTGGCGACCTGTGGCAGATGGGTGACGCACAAGACCTGCCGTGCATGGCCGAGCCGTTCCAGCAAGCGTCCAACCACTTCGGCGACCGCGCCGCCGATGCCGCTGTCAACTTCGTCAAAAATCAGCGTCGGGGTAGCCGTCGCGCTCGAGGTGATCACGGAAATGGCCAGCGCAAGCCGCGCCAGTTCGCCGCCGCTGGCCACCTTTGCCAGTGGCCGCAGGGCCGTACCGGCATGCCCGGCGACAGTAAATTCGACTTGTTCGCCGCCGTTTGCGCCCGGTTCGCATGGCAGCAGTTCGACGGCAAAACGTCCGCCTTCCATGCTCAGATCCTGCATCGCGGCGGTCACCGCATGACCGAGTTCGGCGGCGGCGGCGGTACGGCCAGCCGACAGGCGTTGTGCCGCATCCCGGTAGGTTTCTTGTGCGGCGGTTGCCTGTCGGCGCAATTCATCGAGGTTTCCGGCGGGCGCTATTTGCGCCAGTTGTTCGGAGCGTTGCGCCAATTCCGCCGGCAAGTCTTCCGGCGTGACGCGGAACTTGCGGGCGGCGGCATGAATTGCTTCCATGCGTGTTTCCACTTGCTGCAATCGCTGCGGATCAAGTTCGACTTTCGACAGGTAATGGTTCAGGGTATACGATGCTTCCTGCAACTGGATGCGCGCCGATTCAATGAAGTCCAGCACCGGTTTCAGGGTTTCGTCGACGTCAGACAGGCGCGACAGTTTCTGGTGCAGCAGGAACAGTTGCGAGATTAGTGGCTGGTCTGAATCCGCCAGCACGGCGATTGCTTCCTGCGCGCCGGCCATCAGGCTGGCAGCGTGCGACAGACGGCTGTGTTCTTGCGTGATCTCGGTCCATTCGCCGGCTTGCGGCGCCAAACGCTCAAGTTCGTTGACTTGCCACTCGAGATGTTCACGTTGCGCTGCATGGCTTTCGGCGTTGGCCGCGAATTCGCGGCATTGGCGCGCCAGTTTTTGCCAGACGGTGTAAGCGCTGGCGACTTCGCGGGCGAGATCGTGTAAACCTGCGTGTCGGTCGAGTAATTCGCGCTGATTGTTGTTTTTGAGTAGCGACTGATGTGCATGCTGGCCATGGATGTCGACCAGCATTTCGCCCAGTTCGCGTAATTGGGCGGCGGTCGCGGCGGCGCCATTGACGAAGCAACGCGAACGGCCGCCGTTGTCAATCACGCGGCGCAGCAGCACGCTGCCGTCGTCGTGCGCAAACCCGTTGGCATCCAGCCAGGCGTCGATGCCGTCGTTGCCGGCAAATTCGAGGCTGATGTCGGCGCGTGCCGCGCTTTCGCGCACCACGCTGGCATCGCCGCGTCCGCCCAGCGCCAGCGCCAGTGCATCGATCAGGATGGACTTGCCGGCGCCGGTTTCGCCGGTCAGTACCGAGAAACCGCGGTCAAAATCCAGTTCGAGTGTATCGACAATGACGAAATCGCGGATGGAGAGCGTACGCAGCATGGTTGAGTTGGAAAGGCCGGCCGTGATTGTTCAATAGCCCCAGTCGATCGGTACG
>JAYFNP010000129.1:0-1758 GCA_034933385.1 Burkholderiaceae bacterium
GCTCGGGCTGACGTCTTTGACTACATCGAGGTCTTCTATAATCCCAAACGCAGACATTCAACGCTGGGATACATCAGCCCGATAAGGTTTGAGGAAATGAAACGCGTTTAGATTCGTGTCTTCGGAACCGGCAGCAGCCCAAACCTTCGTTGAACCTTTAAAGAAAAAAGGACTTAGGATTTCTCCTAAGTCCTTGATATTTCTGGTGGGCCCCCCGAGAGTCGAACTCGGCACCAACGGATTATGAGTCCGCTGCTCTAACCAGGCATGAGCTAGAGGCCCTGATCGTTATTGACGGGCAATGACTGCCTCACCTAATTATTTTCCAGGAAGCTCTTCAGCTTGTCGGAGCGTGATGGGTGGCGCAGTTTGCGCAGTGCTTTGGCTTCTATCTGGCGTATCCGTTCGCGGGTAACGTCGAATTGTTTGCCGACTTCTTCCAGCGTATGGTCGGTCGACATTTCGACGCCGAAGCGCATGCGCAGCACTTTGGCTTCGCGCGGCGTCAACGAATCGAGCACGTCCTTGACCACATTGCGCATCGAGGCGTGCAGCGCCGCATCGGCTGGCGCCAGCGTGTTGTTGTCCTCGATGAAATCGCCAAGGTGCGAATCATCGTCGTCGCCGATTGGTGTTTCCATCGAAATCGGTTCTTTCGCGATTTTCATGATCTTGCGGATCTTGTCTTCCGGCATTTCCATCTTTTCCGCCAGCGTTGCCGGATCAGGTTCGGTGCCGGTTTCCTGCAGAATCTGACGCGAGATGCGGTTCATCTTGTTGATCGTTTCGATCATGTGTACCGGAATTCGGATGGTGCGTGCCTGATCTGCGATCGAACGCGTAATCGCCTGACGAATCCACCACGTTGCATAGGTCGAGAATTTGTAACCGCGACGGTATTCGAATTTGTCGACCGCTTTCATCAAGCCGATATTGCCTTCCTGGATCAGGTCAAGGAATTGCAGACCGCGGTTGGTGTATTTTTTTGCGATCGAGATGACCAGACGCAGATTGGCTTCGGTCATTTCGCGTTTGGCCTGGCGTGCGCGTTTTTCGCCCGCAGCCATTTGCCGGTTGATGTTGCGCAGGTCTTGCAGCGGCAATACGACCCGTGCTTGCAGATCGATCAGTTTCTGCTGCAATTCCTTGATCATCGGCACATTCCGGCTCAGGATGGCGCTGTAGGCGTGCCCCGCATGGACTTCGTCATCGACCCAGTCGAGGTTGGTCTCGTTGCCGGGAAACGCCTTGATGAAGTGGGCGCGCGGAATGCCGCAGCGATTGACGGCGACATCCAGAATCTGCCTTTCGACGCTGCGCACTTCCTCGACTTGCCCACGCAGCGTATCGCACAGCTTCTCGATGTACTTTGCGGTAAAGCGGATGCTGAGCAATTCCTGCGAGATGCTTTCCTGTGCCTTGATATAAGCTTTGCTGCTGTATCCTTCTCTTTCGTAGGCTTTGCGCATTTTGTCGAATTGCGCCGCAATGTCGGCGAATTTTTCCAGCGCGTTGTTCTTCAGTCTTTCCAGTTGCTCGGCAGAGAACCCGGCAGCGGCGCCACCGCCGTTGGTTTCATCTTCCTCGGCCTCGTCCGCTTCATCCTCGTCGGCTTCCTCTTCGTTTTCGTCCTCGTCCTTGGCGGCAGCGGCACCAATCTGTTCTTCCGATGCGCTGGAATCGACTAGGCCATCGACTACGTCATCTATCTTGAGTTCGTTTTGGGAGATACCTTGTGCCGTCGCAATGATTTCAGCG
>JAYFNP010000130.1:0-1837 GCA_034933385.1 Burkholderiaceae bacterium
GTTGACGCTGGTCATTCAGGGGATCCTCAAAGTGCCAATTGCCGGTTCAATCCCGCTGTTTCTGTGCGGCGCGGCGCTGTACCTTTTTTCCGCGGCCTCGATCGGCATCTTTCTCGGCACGATTGCTCGCTCGATGCCTCAGCTCGGCTTGTTGATCATCCTGGTCATCATCCCGCTGCAACTGCTGTCCGGCGGCGTCACGCCGCGCGAAAGCATGCCGGAACTCGTGCAGACCATCATGCTCGGAGCGCCGACGACCTATTTCGTCCGACTGGCCCAAGGGATCCTGTATCGGGGCGCCGGACTGAATACTGTATGGCCCGATTTTTTGGCGATGACTGGCGTCGGCATGGTGTTTTTCGTAGCAGCCATTGCGCGTTTCCGTCAATCCGTTACACAAACCCAGGTATAGGAAAATTGCGCGTTTCCGTCAATTCGGTTCCCTAATCATTGGCTCAGGCCGCGCGCATCGATATCCCACAGACATTCGACGCGAGTTCCCCTGAAACCGACGATCTGCCGATACAGGTTTACCGTCGGGTCGCAGTGGCCCGGCACCAGCAATACAGTCCGTCCAAGCATGCCGCTTGTATCGTCTGCCGCAATTTCCAGAATACCGTGCTCATCGTTCGCGGCAACATAGCGCAAACCGCGCGTATCATGATGCACGCTTGGCATGCCGGAATCGACCGCGACACTCTTCAAACCGGCATCGCATATCGCTTTCCCCGGATGTCCGACGCTCATGATGGTCGACGCAATCAAAAGACTCCGCTGCAACTGCTGTTCGCCCTCCCATCCAAGCGAAGCGTAATGCCCGTCCATGAACACATACGAGCCGGGCTGGATTTCGGTCAGCACACCGTTTTCAATGTCGAATTCCGCCGTGCCAGTTCCGCCACCGGTCACGATGCCACAATGGATACCCCGCGCCTCGAGTGCCTGCAGATACTTTGCCGTCTCATCCGCCGAGATGAGCGCTGCCTTGCGACGCTTCTGCCAATCCGGAATATGCTGAATCCCGCCGTGATACGCCTGCAAGCCGGCAAATCGAAGCGCATCCTGCTGCGCAATGCCATCGACCAACCCTAGTAATGCATCAACATCGGTGACACCACAACGCCCATGGCCAACGTCGACTTCTGGCAACACCGAAATCCGCACATCGTGTTGACGGGCGACTTCGCCCAATGCGTTAACCTGCGCAGGATGATCGACGCATACGCTCAAATCGACATGCCGCGCCAATTCAGTAACCATCTCGATCTTGCGGGTACCGACGAACTGATTGCTGATATGAATATTTCGGATGCCGGCAATCGCAAACGGATAGGCTTCGCTCAATTTCTGACAGCATATGCCGACTGCCCCAGCCGCCAGTTGTGCATTGGCTATCGCTACCGATTTATGCGCTTTCACATGCGGTCGCAGCGCCACGCCGCCATGTCGCGCCAGTTTCGCCATCTGGTGAATATTCGTGTCGAAAGCATCCAGATCGAGCAATAACGCCGGGGTATTCACCCGATCAATCGAATCGCCCACACGGGCTACCGTGGGAAGTTCAAGCAGCATCGCTATTTCCGATAAATGCATAGGTCATGGCGTAGAATACCCCGAAATTGTCAGCGCCTGGCCACATCGTGTTATCCACCATTTTCCACCACATCACGTTATCTTCCGCGCTATTTCTTCTGGTGCTGCTCGGCTATCTGCTGATGCGCATTGGCAAATGGCCGAAAGAAGTCGCCCATGCACTATCGAAATTCGTGTTCAACATCGCAGTTCCGGCATTGCTGTTCAATACGATGAGCCGGTTTTCCAGCCTGCCGCCCGTCGA
>JAYFNP010000131.1:0-1645 GCA_034933385.1 Burkholderiaceae bacterium
TAGCGTATCGTCGCCGATCGCGTTGGCCGCTTTCAGCGCTTCGTCGACGTCGCCTGGATCGAGGAACGGTTTGGCGCGGTTCGCATGATGCGCCCAGACGCCGGCATAGCAGTCGGCTTGCAGTTCGACGCGCACCGACACCTTGTTGTATTCCGTCTTGCTCATCCGCTGGCGCATCGCATTGGTTTTCTGCATCACGCCAGTCAGCGTCTGCACATGATGGCCGATTTCATGTGCGATCACATAGGCGCGTGCGAAATCGCCGCCCGCCCGGTAGCGGCGCTCCATTTCATTGAAAAAACGCAGGTCGAGATAGACTTTCTGATCGGCCGGGCAGTAAAACGGGCCCATCGCGGCCTGCCCGCGACCGCAAGCGGTGGGGGTCGTGCCGGTATACAGTACCAATTTCGGGCGGAGGTATTGACTGCCCGCTTGCCGGAACAGCCCGTCCCAGGTGTCCTCGGTTTTCGCCAATACCTTCTTCATTTCTGAAACCTGCTTCGCTTGCGGATCCATGACGGGATCAACCGGATGCGCTTGCGACTGGGCATGAGGCGTCGGCATTGTTTGCGTTCCCGGTGCCGGAAGAGAAGAAACGGTTGGGCGCAGCAGAAACACCAGCACAATGGCAGCGATGACTGCGACGACAATTGCAACTTTTGCTCCGAATCCAAGACCCCGACGTTGTGGTTGGCTATTGTAGGGCGCGTTGCCATGCCCCCAGCCGGACTGGCTACTGCCATACTGCTGTTCGCGTTCCCGGGAGCGGCCCATCATCCCGCCCAGAATGCCGCCAAGCAGACCGGCCATCAAGTTGCCAAACAGGTTGCCGCCATACCCTCCGCCAAAAGACTCATTGCCGTAACGTCGGCCGCCAAAGGAATCTTCATTATCCAAATCGCTACCGCCGAAGAGGCCATCGTCGGCAAAACCGCCGCTGCGACGATCCTCCACGTATTCGCTTTCGCGTTCGTCATCCAGTTCCATTCAATTCTCCCTTGCTGCATTTCGACCGTGCATCCGCATAGTGTGCCAAGTATACTAGCGGCATTTGCCGGAATATATGACCGGGATGTCCTTTAAATATAATTTTCAGCGCCGAGCATCCCGACTCGTCACAATGGTCGGGAAAGGCACAGATTCCGATGCCGAATAAAGTGTCCACGATCGAATGGGATTACCCCAATCCATTTACCTCACGTATTGTGCCGCGTCCAGAAGATATCGACGGTCTGCACCATACGAATAATGCGGTGTATGTGCACTGGTGCGAGCAGGTCGCCTGGGCGCATTCCGAACAGCTTGGCCTGGGGATCGCCGATTACGAGCGCCTGAATCGGGCGATTGCGATCCGGCGCGGCGAATACGATTACCTGCTTCCGGCAAAACTTGGCGAGGAACTCGAATTGGCGACCTGGATCACGGCCAGCGACGGTCGGTTGTCGCTGGAACGCCGTTTCCAGCTGATGCGTCTGTCCGATGGCGTGACGCTGCTGCGCGGACGCTGGGATGCGGTATGCATCGAACTGAGCAGCGGCAAACCGCGCCGCATGCCGGCTGAATTCAGCGACACCTACCGGCCGACGACGGTGCTACGCGAATCCTGAATCGATGCTTGCGATCATCAACATCGTCCTGCCGGTTT
>JAYFNP010000132.1:0-10571 GCA_034933385.1 Burkholderiaceae bacterium
ATATGACGGCTGGCCAGATAGCCGGCGATGGCGATGACGAAGCAGGTGACGGATGCCCAATGGGCGCCAGATTCGCCGAGCGCAATCAAGACGCCGCCGAGGATGGTGCCGAGCAGAATGGCCAGGAAAGTGCCGGATTCGATCAAGCCGTTGCCGCCAACCATTTCGTTTTCGTGCAAATGTTGTGGCAGGATCGAATACTTCAACGGGCCGAACAATGTTGAGTGCAGGCCCATCAAAAACAGTGCGACCAGCAGGCAGGGCAGGTTAGGCAGCCAGAAGCCGATGGCGGCAATCACCATGATGCCGATTTCCATGAGCTTCACCAGACGGATTAGTTTCCCCTTTTCATATTTGTCTGCCAACTGGCCTGAGGTCGCAGAAAACAGGAAAAACGGCAGGATGAACAGGCCGGCGCAGGCATTGACCATCAATTCTGGGGCCACGCTGGACATCTGTACGCCGCGGAATGCGATCAGGATCACCATCGCATTTTTCAGCACGTTGTCGTTCAAGGCGCCGAGGAATTGCGTGACGAACAGTGGCAGGAAACGGCGTTCGGTGAGCAGCTTGAACTGGCCCGACATCAGGCTTCCCTTCGGTTTTCGTGGTGCACTTGCTTCAAGCGGACAATCCTGGAAAGAGCGCCATCAGTCCATCGGCTATGCATTGCACCGCCATCGCGGCGAGCAACAAGCCCATCACCCGGGTTGCAATATTCAGGCCGCCGGTACCGAGACGTTTGCCGATTGGCTCGGCCAGCCTCAATACTCCCCAGACGATGAACGTTATCAGGATGATGCCGACGGTGAGTAACAGCTTTCCCGACAGGTCGCCTGCCTGGTGCGCATCGACGATGGTCAGACTGATGGCGCCGGGTCCGGACAGCAGCGGAATCGCTATCGGAACCACGGCAATGTCGTCTTTTTTTTCCGCCTCGGCCTGTTCAGCGCGGGTGTGCCGGGCCGGCCCGAGTTTGGCATCGAACATTGCCACCGACATGATCAACAGCAGCAAACCGCCGCCAATCCGGAACGCCGGAATGCCAATGCCGAAAAAGGACAGCACGCTGTCGCCGATCCAGGTCGACAGAATCAGGATAGTGGCGACCGCCACAGCCGTCTTGAGCGCAGTACGGTGCATTTCTTCCGAAGAGCGGTCGGCCATCAGCGCAACGAATACCGGAATCGCGCCGAGCGGATTCAGGATGGCAAAAATGCCGATGGCGTATTTGACCTGCACGGACAGGGCGGCAAGCATCACGGTACTCCTTCAAGGGCGGTGCATCGCCGATGATTGGTCGATGCATTGAAAACGTACTATACACGTTGGACTGTTCTGCTTCATTGAAAGCCATCGTGCCATCGGCACGTATGCCATGGACCTTTAGTGGCATGTCGAGTTCGCACAGAAGAGGATATTATTCAATAATATAGGGAGTATATGCAATAATATGGGAGTACAGCCAGATGTTTTGTGACGGTTTAAAAATACAGGGCCCAGTATTTTCTCGGCTGTGGGATGGGTGGATGAATGCGACGGGCGCGTTGAAAGGTGTTTAATCAGATTTCCGCTGACAAGATGCGTTCTCGCCGGATAACTCTGGCGTAACAGTACAGTCGGACGCTTCGGGAAAATCACTCTATACTTTGGTACGGAATTTATTTGAATTGACTATTGGGAGCGGTAATGGAGTTTGAACTTTCGGTGGCGTTGTTAAACAGGTTGCTGGCCATGATCGACAGGACGTCGGAACTGGCGTCGCATTTGTCGGGACACGGGCTGACCAGCGGCAACATCGTCGTACCGAGCCGGCTGTTCGATGGCGAGTCGCTGAAGCAATTGCAGGAGCTAGCCAAGCAGGACGGCGAGCGCGCATTGTTGCTGCAACTGGTCGCATTCAGGAATATCGAACAGGATCGGGAAAGCAACCGCGACAAGCTGGTCGTTGATCATCTGGATATGCTGGCACCAGCGCTAGTCAGCTACTTTTGCCGCGATCTGATCGATGGCTGGGTCTACCGTTACAGCCGGGATGGAGTGATGCTCCCTTGGCTGGTGACTTCCGTCGAATATGTTGAACCGCAGCCGCTCGAAGGTCGTCCCTATGTCTGCATTTCGCTGTTGGCGAATACCGTTCAGGCCGCCAATAAAAGTCATGCCGATTCTCCCGAGGAGTGGCGTAGCGGCATGACCAGCGCGATCCTGTTTTATGGGCGTGAGATGGGGAATCTGACGATCCCGGAATTGCTGGCGCGCAAAGGGTTTTTCAAGGAATGCCCCGAGTTCAAGCGCGAATACGAAAGCCAGCTGGCGCACTTCCAGCAGTTCCAGCTGCGCTTCGGCCAGCAGTTCATTGCGCGCCATTCCGGTTTCTTCAACAGCGAAAACATCTTGCGCGACAAACTTGAATTGTTTCGCATCCGTGAAGGTATGTCGGCCAAATGCATCAATGACGAAGAAATTCTGCAGCGGCGCATCGAAACCAATTCGGACCGCTATTTCTGGCGCAAGGTTGGCGTCGAAGACGGCTTCAGCAAAATACCGTTGCATTGCTATCTGTTTCTGTTCCATCTGGAACTGCACCAGAACATCTGGGTGCATGTCCAAAACCTGACTGAATACCAGTACAAGCCTGATCTGCGTAACAAGCTAATTCTGCCGCCAGCGCACCGCACGCTGGTCGATATTCTGACTTCCAATATGGATGTGCTGATGGACGACATTGTCGAGGGAAAATCTGGCGGCACCACGATTTTGTGCATGGGCGCATCCGGTCTGGGCAAGACGCTGACCGCGGAAGTGTATTCAGAAGCGGTCGGCAAGCCGCTATACCGCGTACATTCCGGTCAATTAGGCATTTCCGCGTCGTCTGTCGAGGCGGCGCTGAGCAGCATCCTGCGGCGCGCCGCGCGCTGGGATTCGATCCTGTTGCTGGACGAGGCGGATGTGTACATTCGCAAACGCGACAACGATATGCAACATAACGCGATCGTCGCGGAATTTTTGCGCACGCTCGAATATTTCGACGGCCTGCTGTTCATGACCACCAATCGTGTCGATGACGTCGACGATGCGATTTTGTCACGCTGCATTGCGGTAATTCGCTATGAAGTTCCGCTACAGGACGACGCGGTGCGTTTATGGCAGACGCTGTCGGCGCAGTTTCGGGTCGAATTGTCTGACCAACTGGTGCAGGATCTGGTCGCCGAATTCCCACATTCCAGTGGGCGAGACATCAAGGAATTGCTCAAGCTGACCAGCCGTTTCTGCAACAGTACGAACGTGCCGTTTACGCTCGATGCGTTCCGCAAATGCGCGGTGTTCCGCGGAAAAATCTGAGGCGTCTGAAGTGATTTGAGGCGCAGCGCGCTAGCCGAGTTCCGCCACCACCGGCGCATGGTCCGACGGTTGCTGCCACTTGCGCGGTGTGCGGTCAATGGTGCAGCCGGTGCAGCGTTGGGCGAGCGTATCCGACAGTAGGATATGGTCGATGCGCATCCCTTTGTTTTTCTGGAAGCCGAGCATCCGGTAATCCCACCAGCTATAAGTTTTTTCCGGTTGCTCGAACAGCCGGAACGCATCCTTCAAGCCGATGTCCTGTAACTGCCGGAACGCCGCACGCTCCGGTTCGGATACCAGTACGCTGCCTTGCCAGGCTGCCGGGTCGTGCACGTCGCGGTCTTCAGGAGCGATGTTGAAGTCGCCTGCCAGCGCCAGCGCTTCATGCGTTTTTTCCTCGTCGGCAATCCAGTCGCGCAGTGCATCCAGCCACTGCAATTTGTACGCATATTTGTCGGAACCGACTTCCTGACCGTTTGGCACATAGGCGCAGATCACGCGCACGCCGTTGATGGTCGCGCTGATAATGCGTTGCTGTTCGTCGGCCAAACGCGGATTGTTTTTCACCACGTCGGTTATCAATGATTTTGCGAGAATCGCAACGCCGTTGTAGGTTTTCTGCCCGGCGAAAACTGCCTGGTAACCGGCAGCCTGGATTTCCATCAGTGGGAATTTGTCGTCGGTCAGCTTGGTTTCCTGCAGACACAGCACATCGACCGGATTGTCTTTGAGCCATTGCAGCACTTGCGGCAGACGCACTTTCAGCGAATTCACGTTCCAGGTGGCGAGTTTCATGCGTTCATCGAATTGGTTTGAAAAAAGGGAAGTGTATACCCAGGATTGGCCTTGGACGGTTGATTCGGAAACGGTTCTGGTTTTCTGGCCGCAGGCTTTACCGGTTTTCGATTTCGTCGACAACGGCGCGCAGTCGCGTGTAGTTTAAATTATGGTTTTCAGGTTCGAATGGGTCGTAGTTTCGGTCGCGCTGGTAGTGCAGTTCTTCCAGCGACTTCTCAAGTCGTGCTTCCAGCTTTCCGATTTCTTCGATGACCCAAGGGGCGGCATCAACGTTCGGTTTGATTT
Organism: Burkholderiaceae bacterium; assembly: GCA_034933385.1. GTDB lineage: Bacteria > Pseudomonadota > Gammaproteobacteria > Burkholderiales > Burkholderiaceae_D > QZKY01. Next base: position 4,426 of record JAYFNP010000132.1, read on the forward strand.
TTTCGCTTAATTTCATGGTTTTTCCCTGGCAACCTGTCGCACTGTGTCGAGTGTCATCCTCAGGTCGCGGTGTTCAGGCGGGCATGTGTGATTCGTACCTCCGATTGTAATTCCAATTCGCGGCACGGATGTCGGTTGGGCGTCAACAACGTAACTGCAATCTCAGGAAGAATACGATGAAAAGCCAGGCGTATGTCTTAAAACCATGCTATACGGCCAGATGTTAAGCAGTCATTTAAAAATACAGTAGCCAGTATTTTTTTGTTCAGTGTGGCGCGAATCGTCGGTAAAACCATTGTTTCACGAACTGAACGATAACCAGGTAGCACATCACCATCGCCAGTAGCAGCAGATAGAACAGTGGCGGCGGGGCGGTGAATCCCATCAGTGTGGCCAGCGGTGTGAACGGCAGCAGTGCGGCGGCGAGTACGACCGTGACGGACGTGGCAATCAGCACGCGGCTTGGACGACTCTTGAATGGGTTGCCGCGCGTGCGGATGACGAAGATCACCAGCACCTGGGTCGCCAGCGATTCCACGAACCAACCGGTCTGGAACAGCGCTTCGCCGGCGTTGAATACCTTGAGCATCAGCCAGAATGTCAAGAAGTCGAAGACCGAACTGATCGGCCCGATGACTAGCATGAAGTTGCGAATGAAACCGGTATCCCAATGGCGCGGATGCGCAAGCGCTTCGCGGTCGACAGTATCCATCGGAATCGGCAGTTCAGAGACGTCGTACATCAGGTTGTTTAGCAATATCTGCACCGGCAGCATCGGCAGAAACGGTAGAAACAGCGTCGCGCCAGCCATGCTGAACATGTTGCCGAAATTCGAGCTGGTACCCATCATGATGTACTTCATGATGTTGGAGAACGTGCGGCGGCCTTCGAGCACGCCGGCATGCAATACGTTCAAATCCTGGCGCAGCATGATCAGGTTCGCCGCTTCCTTGGCGACATCGACCGCGGTATCGACCGAGATGCCGACGTCGGCTGAATGCAGCGAGGGCGCATCGTTGATGCCGTCGCCAAGATAGCCGACCGTGTGGCCGTGCGATTTTAGTGCCAGAATGATGCGGTTTTTCTGCGCTGGCGTGACCCGGCACATCAGGTTCGCTTGCTGCACCTGCACCGCGAGTGCGACATCGTCCATCTGCTGGATCTCGCTGCCGGTGATTACGCCGGTAATCGGAATGTCGAGTTGCTGACAAGTATGTCGCGTGACCAGTTCGCCATCGCCGGTGACGATTTTCACCGCAATGCCACTTTGGGTCAGCGCCTTGATCGCCTTTCCCGCGCTTTCCTTCGGTGGATCGAGGAAGGCGGCGAAGCCGGCAAACACCAGTTCAGTTTCGTCATCCACCACCGCATGATTTTGATCCGGCGGAACCGTTTTCCATGCAATGCCGAGCACCTTGAAGCCTTCGTTGCCGAGGCTGTCATGCAGCGCGTTGATTCTTTCCAGCGCCGCATCGTCCAGCGCCTGCGGCGGTTGCGATGGATCGGGCGCATGTTGGGTTGAGAGCCGCAGTAGGTCTTCGTGCGAGCCTTTGACCACCAGCAGGCGCTTGGCGTCCTTTTCCAGCAGCACCGATACGCGCCGCCGCTCGAAATCGAACGGCACTTCGTCGATTTTGCTCCAGCCGCTGATATCGACTGTATCGTGTTCCAGGATCGCATCGTCCAGCGGACTTTTGATGCCGCTTTCGAAGTGGCTATTCAGGTAAGCCAGTTTCAGCACTTCGTCGCTGTCGTCGCCGTCGGCATCAAGATGGCGCACCAGCCGGATATGCGCCTCAGTCAGGGTGCCGGTCTTGTCGGTACACAGTACGTCCATGCTGCCCAGGTTCTGGATCGCCATCAGTTGCTTGACGATGACCTGTTGTCGTGCCATGCGTAGTGCGCCGCGGGACAATGTCACCGTGATCACCATCGGCAACAATTCCGGCGTCAGTCCGACCGCCAGCGCGATCGAGAACAGGAAAGAGTCTATGAACGCCCGGTGCTGCAGTGCATTGATCAAAAAAACGAATAGCACCAGCATCACGGTCAGCCGCATGATCAGTATGCCAAAGCTGTGCGTCCCTAGCTCGAACGCGGTGGGCGGCGCTTTCACCTGCAACGAACCGGCAATGCCGCCAATGGCAGTATCCGATCCGATGCGGCATACCAGCGCTTTGCCGACGCCGCTGATGACCGAAGTGCCCATGAATACCGCATTGGTTGCATCGCTCAAGTCATCGACCGGCGAGGCGAGATCGGCAGCATGCTTTTCCACCGGATACGATTCGCCAGTCAGCAATGACTGATTGACGAAGAAATCTTTCGCTTCGAGCAATCTGCAGTCAGCCGGCATCAGGTCACCTGCGGACAGCAGCACGACATCGCCAGGAACCAGCATGCTTATTGGAATATTTTGCTGTTGGCCGTCGCGCAGGACGGTCGCCATCACTGCAACGGTTTGTCTTAGCTTTTCGGCGGCTCGATTGGCACGGTGTTCCTGCACGAAGTCGAGCGTGACGCTCATCAGCACGATGGTCCAGATGATGATGAAGCCGGTCAGTTCGCCGGTAAACGCTGAGATCGCGCTGGCGGCCAGCAGGATCATCACCAGCGGGTTCTTGAAGTGTGCAAGGTATTGCAGGACCAGTGCACGATCTTTCTTGAGCTTAATGGTGTTCGCCCCGAAGCGTTCGGCGCGGACTAACGCTTCCTGTTGGCTCAGACCATTTGCATCGGCATCCAGTTGCGAACGGATATCGGCTTGCGGTAAATTCCAGAAAGGAGTGTCAGTTGAGGCCATATAAGCGCATAGGTTGATCGCAGGAAGTAGGCTGGCATCGCCCACGATGGCATCGAGGCAAATCACGCCTGCCCGAACTTGTTTCGTTTACAGTGTAGATCCGTTAATGAAGCGTCAATTATCCTTTCGCAAAGGTTGACACAAAAAAAGCAGCATAAACGATTTGCCCCAATATTCATGTACAATCTAGGCGATTTGCAAAAGTTGCGTGTGCTGCCAATGTGCAACCAGCCGGTTTTTTGATGACCGGATATCGATTCCAATCCCGATAGGCACGGCAATTCGATGACACTGCCTTGAGTGTCAGAACCAGATATTTCCGCCGATTTATTGCACTTCTAATGCGGCGAAATAAGATTTCAGCGAATCTCCAACATGGGCGGCATCTGCAGCGCCTTGTTGTTTCTTGATTGATATTCGACAAGAATTTGTCATATGGGTCGTATAAGCCATGAATATTGCTGAGGCGAAATTAGTCGTCGAGACCGCACTGTTGTGCGCGCCAGAGCCGTTGTCCGTCAATGAATTGAAAAATCTCTTTCTGGAACACGCGGATGCCGAATTTGGTGCTGACAAGGTTTTGGAGTTGCTGGAAGAATTGCGAAACGACTGGTCTGACAGGGGGGTGGAACTGGTTAACCTGTCAAGCGGATGGCGTTTTCAAAGCCGTCCTGAAATGAAAAAATATCTGGATCGGCTGAACCCTGAGAAACCGCCGAAATATTCTCGCGCCACGATGGAAACTCTGGCAATTATCGCTTACCACCAGCCGGTGACGCGTGGCGACATTGAGGAGATTCGCGGCGTTACGGTCAATTCGCAAATCATCCGAATGCTGGAAGAGCGCGGCTGGATAGAAACTGTTGGGCAGCGCAATGTTCCTGGCCGACCATCTTTGCTGGCTACCACCAAACAATTTCTGGACGATTTAGGATTGACGTCGCTGCAACATTTGCCGACGCTGCTGTTGATGGATGGAAGTGAATTACAGGCAGGTGATTCAATCGACACCAGCTATCTTGAAAATGCTCTGCCACCGAATCCGAACCAGACGGCAATCGATTTTGCCGACGGCAACGACACGATACAGGTTGCAGCAGCAGCCGACCAGGCGGTAACAACCGCGCTGACTGAAGTTTCACCCGGCTCAAACAGCCCAAGCAATACATAACCACCTCGAATGGATTCGACCAATATGCATGACGTAACGCCCCCCTCAACTAACGACGTGCCGGACAGGACGGAAACCGACAAAGCGGATGCTTCGCCTGTTGTGGCCTCCGAAAGTAAACGCAACTCGCGCGGTGCGGCTCGTTTCGCACGCAATCGGCGCAATCAGCACAAGGACGTGGCCAGCAGCAAGAAGGAAAATACGGACAGTCCAGACAATGCCGGCGCCGCGCAGAATGCGCCTCGCAGTCCTGGGGCTGCGAAAAAGCCGTCCGGCAAGGGGAAAAGCGGGCAGGCCAGACAGACACCGTCTTCCGCTGCCACGAAAGTGCGGACGGGCGACATTTTTTCTTTTGTGACATCCGATGCTTACGATCAGCCTGCAAGCGACGACGTCAAGGACGGCGGCAAGGACAGGAAACAGCAGAAAGCAAGACGCGACCTGACTGCAGAGGACGATGCGCCGAAACTGCACAAGGTATTGGCAGAAGCCGGTCTGGGTTCGCGGCGCGATATGGAAGAGCTGATTGTTGCAGGACGCGTTTCTGTCAACGGTGAACCGGCGCACATTGGCCAGCGTATCCTGCCGACCGATCAAGTGCGCATCAACGGCAAACTGGTGCAGCGCAAGATAACGAAGCGTCCGCCGCGTGTGCTGGCGTATCACAAGCCTGCAGGGGAAATCGTCAGCATGGACGATCCGGAAGGTCGCCCGTCGGTTTTCGACCGGTTGCCTCCGCTGAAAGCCGGGAAATGGCTGGCGGTCGGCCGGCTCGACTTCAACACCGAAGGCCTGTTGCTGTTCACCACCTCCGGTGACTTGGCGAACCGGTTGATGCATCCGCGCTACAACATCGAACGCGAATATGCGGTGCGCACACTGGGCGAACTGGAAGAAGGCATGCGACAGAAATTGCTTTCCGGCGTCGAACTTGAAGATGGTGTCGGTCAGTTTTCCAGGATTGCCGATGGCGGTGGGGAAGGGGTCAACAAATGGTACCGCGTGGTAATTGGCGAAGGACGCAACCGTGAGGTGCGCCGGATGTTCGAATCGGTCGGCTTGACCGTTTCGCGCCTGATACGTACCCGTTATGGTTCGATGACATTGCCGCAAAGCCTCAAACGCGGTCGCTGGGAAGAACTGGATGAAAATGCCGTGCGCGATCTGCTCAAGGCTTCCGGACTGGAAAAGCTGGCTGGAAGCGGAAAAGATGGCGGCAAGGGCAAACCAGCCGGCAAAGGGCAGCAACGCAGCAGGCAGCCCGATCCATTGCAAACCACGTTCGGGTTTCCTGGCATGCAAAACCCGCGTTCCGGCAATCGCGGGCAGGCGCGCTCCGCTGGCATGGGCCAACGATCCGGCAACCTCGGCCAGCCGCGGTCCGGTAACCGTGCACCTTCTGGACAACGCCGGCGTGCAAAAGCTTGATCTGGGGTATGGAAAGAAATACTCTATCGTGGCCAGATAAACTGCGGCACTTCAAAAATACACTATCCAGTATTTTCATGAGCCTGACTGGGACTCCACAAGGCTGCGGCTGCTAAAACAGTCATGGATTGGAATCTCGCGCCACTCGCTCTGACCTTTACGCTTGGCGCAATGCTGGGCTATGTCAGCGGCATGCTCGGTATCGGTGGTGGGTTGTTGGCGATACCGATTCTGGCGCTCGGCTACGGCATGGATCAACAAACTGCGCAAGGGACGGCGCTGGTGTTGATGACACCGAACATGATCATCGGCTTCTGGCGATACCGTCAACACAATCCGATAACTTTCGGAATGGCGGCCTCGCTTGGCATTGGTTCAATGATTGCCAGTTATCTCGCCGCCCTTGTCGTGACACAGGTTTCCACCGGCTTGTTGCGCACGTTGGTGTCGTTGTTCATGATTGTTTTGGCTGTCAATCTGATGTGGCGCAGCCTGCGCCCGGTACCGAACGCCACTGTCCGTCAGCCAGCTTCGTTGTGGTTTTTGCCATTCGTCGGCTGCATCGGCGGTTTCTGCTCGGGTTTTTTCACTATTGGCGGCGGTATCGTAGTTGTGCCGATCCTGACGGGTTTCTTTGGCTTCGTCCAGACGGCCGCGCAAGGTCTGGCACTGGCAATGCTGGCCCCTGGTTCGCTGATTGCGTTGCTGGCCTATGCGCACAATGGCTTGGTCGACTGGGCGGTG
>JAYFNP010000133.1:0-7489 GCA_034933385.1 Burkholderiaceae bacterium
GGCTATTGACGAACTCAATGCCAGCGGCACGCGCCATATCCACGCGCAGCGCTGGGCGCTGAAAGCGAACCAGCAGGCGCAGAACTGGAGCGAGGTGCTGCGCCTGGTCAAGTCGCTGGACAGCCACAAGGCAATCCATCCGGCACTATCGGCGCGTTTGCGTGAACTGGCTTATGACGATTTGCTACTGGGCCATCCGCATGATGCGGAATCGATTCGCCGTGTCTGGAAGGCGATTCCTTCGGACGATCGTAAACGTCCATATGTGGCAGCGCGTGCCGCCAGCGCATTCAACCGGATTGGACTGTACGATGCTGCGCGCAAAGTGGTTGAGCGTGCATTGAGCGATGAATGGGATGAACGGCTGCTGCGCGCCTATCGTGATTCGGCTGCTGACGAAGGTACGCCTGATTTATTGGCGCAGATCGAGCAGTGCGAGACATGGCTTGGCCAGCGGCCGGCTGATCCGGAACTGGCATTGACGCTTGGCGCCTTGTGCCTGAAACAAAAATTGTGGGGCAAGGCACAGCGCCATCTGGAACAGGCGCTGATCGGTGTGCCGGATGCCAGGATCGCGCAAGAAGCGCATTTCCGGCTGGCGCAACTGCACGAGGCGTTGCGTCAGCCCGAGCAGGCCGCGCTGCATTATCGTGAATGTGCGCTGGCCTCCAGACCCTGACGCCGCAAGCGGTGCCTGCGGGCTGGTTTTCCTGATATCCATATCCGATGATTCTTCCGAAACGCACTGTCAGTATTGCGCCGATGCTGGATTGGACAGACCGGCATTGCCGGATGTTCCACCGCCAGATTACGCGCCATACCTGGCTCTATACCGAAATGGTGACGACCGGAGCCTTGCTGTTCGGTGATGTCGAACGCCACCTGAATTTCAATGCAGAAGAGCATCCGGTCGCGTTGCAGCTCGGCGGCAGCGAGCCGCATGATCTGGCGCTGTGCGCCAAGCTGGGCGCACAATGGGGCTACGACGAAATCAACCTGAATTGCGGTTGTCCGTCTGAGCGGGTGCAGAAGGGCGCGTTTGGTGCGTGCCTGATGAATGAATCGAACCTGGTGGCTGATTGTGTCAAGGCGATGCACGATGTAGTGTCGATCGACGTGACTGTCAAGCACCGGATCGGCATCGACCAGAACGAAAGCTATGGCTTCGTCCGCGATTTCATTGGTGAGGTGGCACGAGCAGGCTGCCGCACCTTCATCGTCCATGCCAGAAACGCCATTCTCAAGGGACTCAGCCCGAAAGAGAATCGCGAGATTCCGCCGTTGCGCTACGAAGTCGCTTACCAGCTCAAGCAGGATTTCCCGCAACTCGAAATCATCCTCAACGGCGGCATCGCTAAACTGGAACAAATCGATCAGCATCTGAAGCATGTGGACGGCGTGATGATCGGCCGCGAGGCGTACCACAATCCCTATCTGATGGCGGCATTCGATGCGCGCTATTACGGCGACCAGAGTATGCCGAAAACACGCGCCGAAATCGTGCAGGCAATGCTGCCTTACATTCGCCAGCAGCTCGAACGTTACGGTCAGGCCGCCGGTGGTGGTTTGCGGATGAACAGCATGACGCGCCATATGCTCGGACTGGTCAACGGTCTTCCTGGCGCCAGGGCGTTTCGGCAGATGCTATCCGATCCCAAAAAACTGGCTGCGGGTGAGCCGGAACTGCTGCTGGAAGCGCTGGCGTTGCTCCGCTGATTGCATTTCTCCCCACGCGCTTCACCGGCTGTGCCGGATTGATCTTGTTTTGCGTAAAATCATCCTTAGTTTGGTAAGGCGCAGCGAAGTCTGGTGACCCGTGCATAATCAGGGTAAACCGGCAAATACATCAACGCTTTCAACGGGGTGTGATACATGGACAAGCAAAACAACAAACAGCAATGGGCCGTCTGGTATGCCGTGGCTGCACTGGTTGCAATGATGATATTTCAAGCCGTCTATCAGGAGTGGCGGTCGGTCGAACCGATGCCGTACAGCGTTTTTCTGCAGCAGTTGGAAGCCAAAAACGTCAAAGAGGTTTCAGTCTACGCGGACCATGTCCGGGGCGAATTGATCACGCCCGGGGCCGATGGCAAAAAACAATTTACCGTGACGCGCGTTGATGACCGGATTGCCGAACTGCTGGCGCGTTATAACGTGAAATTTACCGGCGTCATCCAAAGCACGCTAATCCGTGACATCTTGAGCTGGATCGTGCCGGCGCTGGTGTTTTTTGGTTTCTGGATGTTCATCATGCGCCGTTTTGCCGACAAGGCAGGGATGGGGGGCGGCCTCGGTGGCGGTTTCATGTCGATCGGCAAGAGCAATGCGAAGGTCTATGTCGAGAAAGACATTGGCGTCACCTTTGACGATGTGGCTGGCGTCGATGAAGCGAAGGAAGAATTGAAGGAAGTGGTTGGTTTCTTGCGCGATCCGGTGTCTTATGGGCGCTTGGGCGCGCGCGTGCCGCACGGCATCTTGCTGGTCGGGCCGCCGGGAACCGGGAAGACGCTGTTGGCCAAGGCGGTGGCCGGCGAGGCTGGCGTGCCGTTCTTCTCGATCAACGGTTCGGAATTCGTCGAGATGTTCGTCGGGGTCGGCGCGGCACGGGTGCGCGATTTGTTCGAACAGGCCAGAAAGCAGGCGCCGGCGATCATCTTCATCGACGAGGTCGATGCGCTTGGCAAGGCGCGCGGCAGTTTCGGTATCGGCGGTCACGATGAAAAGGAACAGACGCTGAACCAGTTGCTGGCCGAGCTCGACGGTTTCGATTCTGCTTCGGGGCTGGTATTGCTGGCGGCGACCAACCGGCCGGAAATTCTCGATCCTGCATTGTTGCGCGCCGGACGTTTTGATCGGCAGATTCTGGTTGATCGTCCCGACAAGCGAGGACGCATCCAGATTCTCGACGTGCATCTGAAGAAGGTCAAACTGGCGCCGGACGTCGATCGTGAGCAGATTGCAGCGCTGACGCCCGGTTTTTCCGGCGCCGACCTGGCAAATCTGGTCAACGAAGCGGCGGTATTGGCGACGCGGCGCGGCCATGAAGCCGTGTCGCTGGACGATTTCACCGGTGCGGTGGAACGCATCGTTGCCGGACTGGAAAAGAAAAACCGGCTGATCAATCCGATGGAACGCGAGGTGGTCGCGTATCACGAAATGGGGCATGCGCTGGTCGGAATCAACTTGCCCGGCGGTGAGGCGGTACACAAGGTGTCGATCATTCCGCGCGGCATTGGTGCGCTCGGTTACACCATTTCCCGTCCGACCGAAGATCGCTATCTGATGACCCAGGAAGAACTGGAGCGCAAGATGGCGGTGCTGCTTGGCGGGCGCGCAGCCGAGAAACTGATTTTCGACCGCGTTACGACGGGGGCGGCGGACGATCTGGTGCGCGTGTCCGAGATCGCACGCAGCATGGTCACGCGCTACGGCATGAGCGCGAAACTGGGGCAGTTGGCGTACGAAAACGGGACACACAGTTTCCTCGGACAGCAGGGACCGTTGCCGCCAGAATTCCGCAGCTATTCCGAAGACACCGCGAAAGCCATTGATGAAGCGGTGCGCGAGATCGTCGATCATGCCTTCCAGAAAGCCTATGCCTTGCTGCAGGAAAAACGCGGCACGCTGGAAAAAGGAGCGAAACTGCTGCTGGAAAAGGAAACGCTGCTCGAAAACGAAATTCTGGCGATTGCTCAAGGTGAGTGAATATGGATTACCAGGCATTGCTGGCGGTTGCGCTGGAAGAAGCCAGACAGGGATTGGCCGAAGGCGGCGTGCCGGTCGGTGCGGCGCTGTTCGATGCAAGCGGGCATTTGCTCGGGCGCGGCCACAATCGCCGCGTGCAGGAAGGCGATCCGTCGATCCACGGCGAAACCGATGCGTTTCGCAAAGCCGGGCGGCAGCGCACTTATCGCGACAAGATTCTGGTGACGACGCTCGATCCGTGCTGGTATTGCAGCGGGTTGATCCGCCAGTTCAACATTGGTACCGTGATTGTTGGCGAGTCGGTGAATTTCAAAGGCGGTTCCGATTGGCTGCGCGAGCATAGCGTCAACGTGGTCGATCTAGCGGACCCCGCCTGCATCGAGATGATGCGCGCCTTCATCGCGCATCAGCCAGACTTGTGGAACGAAGATATCGGCACCGCCTGATTTCAGTCGGATTTTTGCATAAAAATTAGGGGTATATGCTAAAAATACCCTGTTCGGCCAGATGATATGAGGCGATTTTTTAATACGGGTGGCAGTATATTTTTAGCCGATCTGACGCTCAAGTCGACAGTTTTCGTCCCAGACGGCTTTCGACCGCGTCGATTTTGCTCTGAATGCGGCTGTGACCCCCGGCGCGGTAATCGATCTTGATATTGGTCGAAATGCGGTGACAATCCTTTTCCAGCTCCCGGAAGCAGGCGCTGACCACCGTCATCACCTGATCCCATTCGCCTTCGAGGATCGTGCTCATCGGCGTCAATTTGTACGGTACGCCGCTTTTGTCGATGATGTCGAGAATGCGTGCCACGTACTCGACCAGTTCCTCGCCTTTGTCCACCGGCGCCATTGCGAATTCAAGCAAAACCATGGAAGTCTCCTTCGAAGTTGAGTTTGCTTTGAACTATACCCTTTAAAGCCGAATTCGGTCCGGCGGCACCGGCAGATCAGACCGCGACTTGCGTGATGTGTGGCTGCTTTTGCAGCAGTTTGTCGAAGGCAGCGCTGAGAGCAGCCGGTTCGCCGGTCGTGCAGGCGGTCAGTGTCGCTGCCTCGGCATTGGGATTTTCAAGCCGGTGTTGCGCCAGCAGACGTGCAAGCTGGCGCGCGACTGGTTCGCCAGTATCGATGATTTGTACCGATTTCGAACCTGATTTTATGGCAGTTTCGCGGATGATTTGCTGTGCGAAAGGGTAGTGCGTGCAACCGAGAACCAGCGTATCGGCCTGTTGCGCTACCAGCGGTGCGACCAGCCGTTCGATCAGCGCAACCGTTGTCGTTGAATCCAGTTCGTCATGTTCGATCAGGTCGGCCAGGCCATTGCACGGCTGGGACAGGAAACGCACGCCGGTCGTGGCGGCCAGCTGATCGCGCAACTGCCGGAATTTGTCGCTGGACAGCGTTCGCTCGGTTGCCAAAACGCCGACCGTGCCGCTGGCGGTCAGCACGGCGGCCGGTTTCAGGCCGGGTTCAACGCCGACGATAGGAATTTGCGGATATTGGTCACGCAGCAGTTTGATGGCCGCAGCGGTGGCGGTGTTGCAGGCGACTACCAGCGCCTTGCAGCCGGAATCGAGCAGAAATTGCGCAATCGCCAGCGAACGCTCGATCACCAGTTTTTCCGATTTTTCGCCATAGGGCGCATATCCAGAATCGGCCAGATACAGCAGATTCTCGTGCGGCAACTGCTGCAGGATATGTCGCAGAATCGATAAGCCACCGACGCCGGAATCGAAAACGCCAATCGGGCTGGCCGGATCCGGCAGGACGCGATTTGTCGGCTGATCAGTCACGTTTCACAGACGAAGTCTTGTTGCCGGGCAGGGCAGCGATGATCTTCTGCCATTCCTTTGGCGCGGTCGCATGTACTGATACGCCCTGCGAATCGACTGCGACCGTGACTGGCATGTCCTGTACGTCGAACTCGTAAATTGCTTCCATGCCGAGGTCGGCAAAACCGACCACTTTGGCGGACTTGATCGCTTTCGAAACGAGGTATGCCGCGCCACCGACCGCGATCAGATAGGCCGATTGGTGTCGTTTGATCGCTTCGACCGCGGTCGGTCCGCGTTCCGCTTTGCCGACCATTGCGATCAAACCGGTCTGACCGAGCATCATCTCGGTGAACTTGTCCATCCGAGTCGAGGTCGTCGGTCCGGCCGGCCCGACGGCTTCGTCGCGTACCGGATCGACTGGCCCGACATAATAGATCACGCGATTGGTGAAATCGACTGGCAGTTTTTCGCCTTTGGCCAGCATGTCCTGAATGCGTTTGTGCGCGGCGTCGCGTCCGGTGAGCATCTTGCCGTTCAACAGCAAGGTCTGTCCCGGTTTCCAGGAAGCGACTTGTTCTCTGGTTAATGTGTCGAGGTTCACGCGTAGCGATTTCTCGGTATCAGGCTGCCAGCCGACTTGCGGCCAGCTCGAGAGCAATGGCGGCTCGAGATAGGCCGGCCCGGAACCGTCGAGCACGAAATGGGCATGGCGGGTGGCGGCACAGTTCGGGACGATGGCCAGCGGTTTCGACGCCGCATGGGTCGGGTACATCCTGATTTTGACGTCGAGTACCGTGGTCAGTCCTCCTAAGCCTTGCGCGCCAATGCCGAGCGCATTGATCTTGTCGCATAGTTCGATGCGCAGTGCTTCGGTCTGGTTTTGCGGGCCGCGCGCTTTCAGCTCGTGCATATCCAGATCTTCGCTGAGCGATTCCTTGGCCATCAGCATCGCTTTTTCCGCTGTACCGCCGATGCCGATACCCAGAATGCCAGGCGGACACCAGCCGGCGCCCATTTCGGATACGGCCTTCAGGACGTTATCAACGACCGAATCTGATGGCGTCAGCATGATCAGCTTAGCCTTGTTTTCCGAGCCGCCGCCTTTTGCACCGACTTGCACATCGACCGTATTGCCGGGCACAACTTCCATCGAGATCACCGCCGGCGTGTTGTCGCGCGTGTTTTTGCGTTCGAATTGCGGATCGTCGACGACCGAGGCGCGCAGCTTGTTATCCGGGAAGGTATACGCGCGGCGCACGCCTTCGTTGATTGCATCGGCAATCGACCCGCTGAAGCCTTCCCATTGCACGTCCATGCCGATTTTCAGGAAAACATTTACGATGCCGGTGTCCTGGCAAATCGGCCGCTTGCCTTCGGCGCACATCCGCGAATTGGTCAGAATCTGGCCGATCGCATCTTTCGCTGCCGGGCTTTGCTCCACTTCATAGGCACGCGCCAGATGGGCGATGAAGTCGGCAGGATGGTAATAGCTGATGTATTGCAGTGCGGCGGCGATGGATTCGATCAAATCGTCTTGCTTGATGATGGTCATGGTAATTCGGTTGAATTTTTCGAGGGTAGAAGGCTTATCGGATTTCTGCTTGTAAAGCGGAAATATTAAGTATCCATTTTACATGGAGCAACAGGTGTGCTGTGACACAAATAGTCCTGAAGATTATCCAGCCCATCCGTGGATTGAAAAATTGCCATTTATACCATTTTCAGTGGGTGATTCCATCCCTGCGAAAATTTTTTAAATTTTTTTCGCACAAACCCTAAAGTTCTGGCTTAAGCGTCCGTTAAACAAAACAAGAGAGATGAGACTCATAAGAATATTGGATGCGAATCGGCTTTTGATGTTCGGAGCATAAGAATTTTTAAATTTTTTTGCGTTTGACCCCTAAAGTTTTGGTTCGTGCGTCCGTAAAAGAACAAAAGAATGATCAGCTTCGAAAGAATAAGGGATACAAAATCGACGGTTTTTGACCAGATTGAACATAAATTGAC
>JAYFNP010000134.1:0-5991 GCA_034933385.1 Burkholderiaceae bacterium
CACCTCGGTCGATGCGTCGGTAGCTACCGACACGGTGACTTTCACCAACAGCAAGCTTGGCGCACAAAGCACGTTTGGCGGCTATAGCGAATCCGTCACCGGTGGTGGTGGTGCAGGTGCATTGGTTCAAACTTCGTCGGGTACCGGTACGGCTGCGGCTGACGGCACTGGCGTTACCACCTACGGTAAACTGAAGCTCAGTTCGGCTTCCAGCTTTACTCTGGGCGGCACCGCTCTGGCTGCAGTCGGCTTGTCGGGTGCATCGGTATCCTTGACTCAGTTGAGCAGCGTGGATATCAGCACGGTGTCCGGTTCCAACGATGCGATTGCTACCATTGATGGCGCGCTGAGCCAGATTTCCAGCATGCGTGCATCCCTCGGTGCGTATCAGAACCGTTTCGACTCCGTCGTGAACAGCTTGAGCACTTCGGCAGAAAACCTGACGAATGCCCGTAGCCGTATCCTGGATGCCGACTACGCTTCTGAAACGGCGTCGTTGACCCGTGCCCAGATCCTGCAGCAAGCCGGTACCGCGATGTTGGCACAAGCGAACTCTGTGCCTAACACGGTGCTGACCCTGCTGAAAGGCTAACACGGTAGCGTGATGTAGCTTGACCTCCCCGGCTGGACTCGTCCAGTCGGGGAGTTTGCTCTCGGAGAACATTTATGGACATCGGAACAGTAAGCAGCCTGTCTGCCAGCACGCCAGGCATGAGCAGTGTCAACCAGTCCCAGTCCGCGTCACAACAGGTCGTGAATGCGCAGGTCAGTTCCGCGCCGGTGCAGACTGCCAATGCGGTCCAGCAGGCAGCGATGACGCCTTCGCTCGACCAGGTGAAGCAGGCGGTGCAGGAAATCAACAACTCGATGCGCAACAATTCGCATGCGCTGGAGTTTTCGGTTGACAACGATAGCGAACGCACGGTTGTCAAAGTGGTCGACAAGCAAACCCAGAAAGTCATCCGGCAGATCCCGTCGGAGGAAGCTCTGGCGATCGCCAAATCGCTCGATCAGGCCCTCGGCAAGTTGATCCAGCAAAAGGCTTGAGCCCTTCTGCGCAGCGTTCAGGGCGCGAGGCACGCCGCACATCTTGACGGGATGCGTTGCGGCGGTCCGCATTTTGTCGGCGTTTTTTATTGGCGCGTTGGGGCGGTTCGATTGATCAGCTTTCATCCCCCGCCAATTCTGATTGATGCGCCCTTGGCCTGAGCTCACCGAGCTGCCGATGCGGGAAATCTTAGCGATTGAACTGAACGATAAATTCCCCTCTAAAGTCCGGATTGAAGCGGCCGATATAAAGCTATATTAGACAAAAAAGCGGTTTTCCCCAGGAGGCTCTTGTGAGCATTTCAGTTTCAGGACTCATTTCCGGCGTCGATTATGAAAGCATGATCACGAAGTTGGTCGCCGTGGAAAGCCAGCCGCTGACCGCCCTTCAAACGAAAGAAGCAAGCTACCAGGCGAAAATCACCGGGTACGGTACGTTGAAGAGTGCGCTGGCGGAATTCCAGACGGCGATGTCCAGCCTGTCGAAAGCCAGCGCTTTCCAGAATGTGACCGCCAGCAGCACCGATACCGACGTCGCTACGGTGACGGCCAGCACTTCCGCCAAGGCGGGGACCTATTCGCTGGAAGTCAGCAAATTGGCGCAAGCCCAAAAGCTGGTTGCCACCGGTCAGGCGAGCGAAACTGCCAGCATCGGCACGGGCACCATTACGTTTGATTTCGGCAAGGTTACCGGAACGCTGAACTCGACCACCGGCAAATACCAATCTGGCGCAACTTTTGTGTCCAGTGGTTCCGGCGTCAAGACCGTCACCATCGACAGCTCGAACAATTCGCTTTCCGGCATCCGCGACGCCATCAATGATGCGGATATCGGCGTGACCGCTACTATCGTCAATGACGGCAGCGGCACGCCTTACCGCCTGGCGCTTACCGTGGCGAATGCCGGCGAGGAAAACAGCCTGAAAATTTCGGTCGATGATAGCGGTGGCGCGCTTTCAACCCTGTTGGGTAATGACCCGGCCGGAACGCAAAATCTCACGCAAACGCAGGCCGCACAGAATGCCGAATTCGAGGTGGACGGCATTGCCGTTTCGAAGGCCAGTAACACCGTCACCGATGTGATTTCCGGACTGACGCTGAATCTGCTGGCGACCAGCACTAGCGCGAGCAGCATTACCGTTACGCGAGATACGGCTGCCGTCACCACGAATGTCAATTCATTTGTGAAGGCCTACAATACCATCGTCCAGACCCTGAGCGATTCAACAGCGTATAACGCCGACACGAAAACGGCGGCGATTCTGAATGGCGAATCCAGCGTTCGTGCCATCCAGACCCAGTTGAGCAGCATTCTGACCACACCGCTGACTGGCGGTAGCAGCGGTCTCTCGATGCTGAGCGCTGCTGGCGTCTCACTTCAGAAAGATGGCACGTTGTCCGTCGATAGCAGCAAGCTGCAAAAGGCGCTGGCTTCCAATTACGACGATTTTGCCAGCCTGTTCGCTGCCAATGGCCAGACCACAGACAGCATGGTGGCTTTTTCCACTTCCACCAGCAGTACCCAAGCCGGTTCCTATGCCATCACCGTTTCGCAAATGGCAACGCAGGGCAGCATTCTTGCTTCCGCCGCGCCCACGACGCTGAAGATCGAGACTGGCGTCAACGATACGCTGGACGTGCAACTGGACGGCATGTCCGCGACCATCACGCTGGATGCCGGAACGTATGCCAGCGCCGATGCGCTGGCTACCGCCATCCAGTCGAAAATCAACGGTGTGGCTGCTTTTGTTTCTGCCAAGTCCACTGCCACCGTGTCCGTATCGAATGGCGCATTGAAAATCACGTCAGATCGTTATGGCTCTGCTTCTAACGCCTCGCTCGTTGGCGGGAATGGTCAGGACAACCTGAATTTGGGCAGTAGCGCAACAGTTACTGCAGGGGTGGATGTTGTCGGCACCATCAACGGCCTGGCGGCAACCGGTTCCGGACAAACGCTGACCAGTTCGATGGGGGATTCTCAGGGAATCGCCGTGACGATCAGCGGCGGGAGTACCGGCGACCGTGGGACGATTAATTTCTCCCAGGGCTACGCCTACCAACTGAACACGCTGGTCACGACCTTGCTTGATGATGATGGTCCGATCGCGACGCGAATCGAGGGCCTCAACAAGACGATTGACGACATCGGCGACCAGGAAGACGTCATCAACACGCATCTGAAAGTATATGAAACGCGCTACCGGGCGCAATTCACGGCGCTGGAAACGCTCCTCGCAACTTTGAGCACTACCAGCTCGTTTTTGACGCAGCAAATCACAGCATTGGCAGATTTGAGAAAGCAGAGTAGTAGTTAATCACGAAAGGAAATATTCATGTTCGGATCAGTAAAATATGGCGCAAACGCGTATGCCAAAGTTGGTATCGAGACCGGCGTCGCTTCGGCCAGCCCGCACAAGCTGATTGTGATGCTGTACGAAGGGGCGGCCGTTTCACTGACTTCGGCGCTGATGCATATGAAGGCGGGGAATATTGCCGATAAGGGTGAAGCCATTTCCAAGACCATCATGATCATCGATAACGGTTTGCGTGCCAGTCTGGACAAGAAAGCCGGCGGGGAAATTGCCGAGAATCTGGACGGGCTTTACCGGTACATGACGACCCGTCTGGTCGAAGCGAACCTGAAGAATCAGCCGGAAATTCTGGAAGAGGTATACAAACTGCTGCTCGAACTGAAAGGCGCGTGGGATGGCATTGCCGAAACTGGCACTTCGGCAGAAGCAGCGTCGCAGCCGGTGAAAGCGCCAGCCTATGATCGGCTGGCCCCACGTTCTACCAGTCACGTCAGGGCCTGAGCGATCATGAATGACCACGTAACCCTCGACCTTTACGAACAGATCGCCGATATTACCGGCCAGATGCTGATGGCTGCGCGCAGTGGTGACTGGAATTCGCTGCAGGAACTGGAAACGCATTGCGCCGATCGGGTCAATACCCTCAAAGCCGGCGATGATGACAATGCCTCACTGACGCCCGTCGCGCGTGAGAAAAAAATTGGCATCATCAAGAAAATCCTGTCGGACGATCAGGAGATCCGTGCGATCACACAGCCGCGCATGCAGCAACTGGCCTCGATTATCAATAGTTCCCGTACCGAACGCCAGCTTCGCCATGCATACGGCTCGAATAAGACCGGCTGACCGCTATGCTGCGGTCTGACGCAACCGGTGTTCGGCCTGTTATCCAGGCCGAATTGCTTTCGTCAACCGCGCCGGTTTCCAGTCCCAGTCAGGATGCCTTCAACCGGCTGATGGCGGTCTCCATTGGCAGGCAATTCCAGGCAGAAGTGATGCTGCGCCAGAATGATGGCAGCTTCCTGGTGCGCATTGCCGATACCACTGCGCGTATGGCCTTGCCGGAGGGCACGCAAAGTGGTGATAAGGTTTCGTTGACTTTGGTTGCCGCCAGCCCCCGCCCGACCTTCCTGCTTGGAGAAACGCAGGTCAGCGCAACGCCATTGCCAGGGCAGCAATCGGCCGCAGCTGGTTTGCTGATAGACACCTTGCCGCAAGACGCATCACAGGAAGGTGCCGGTCAGATCGGGAGTTCTGGCGCCGGTCAAATTGGCAAGGCCGCACCGACCGAAACAGCGACTGCCGCGCCGCTGAACCAGCCAGCCAATTCGGCAACGACCAGTACGATGACCTCGCTTAGCCCGACCGGACGGCTGATCGATTCGCTTTTGCATGCCACCGAACAGAATAACGCGCCAGCCAGCGTCCAAGGTCAGTCGGCAATCATGCCTATACCCGATGTGACGCCGGAGAAACTGGCGCAGGCAATGCATCGCACGCTGGAAAACAGCGGGGTGTTTTATGAATCCCACGTCAATGAATGGGTCAACGGCAACCGGGCAACCGAAACGCTGATGCTGGAGCCGCAAGCGCGGTTGGCCGCGAGCGGGCAGCCGCTATCCGATGCCGAGCAATTGTCGCAACTGGCGACGCTTAACAATGAGACGGCACAGCTTATTCGGACGCAACTCGACTCTCTGGAAAACCGGCGTTTTGTCTGGCAAGGTGAGCTGTGGCCGGGCCAGCGGTTCGAATGGGAAGTCAGCGACGAAACACCACAGCGGCAACAGCAGACTGACGCATCCGTATCGGCATGGCGCAGTGTCGTGCGCTTCGAGTTGCCAACCCTTGGGGCCATCACAGCCTCGATTAATCTTGCGGGCGGACATGTGCAAGTGCAGTTGCGCACGGCCACCGACACAGCGGCAGAGACCATTCGTCCCTATGCTGGCGAGCTTGCCAGCGCATTGGATGCGGCGGGCGCTCCGCTGGACTTGCTGACGGTCAGGAAAGATGAATTCGCCTAAGCCGCCAGTCAATGCTGTTGCGCTGGCCTACCGCACCGGCGATCTTGCGCCGCAGGTAGTTGCCAAGGGGCGCGGGCTGATTGCCGAAGAAATCATCGCGCGCGCCAGGGAACATGGCGTTTTCGTGCACGAGTCGAAAGAACTGGTGGCGTTGCTGATGCAGGTCGATCTGGATAGGAATATCCCACCGGAATTGTATCGGGCAGTAGCGGAACTGCTGGCATGGCTATATCATATCGAATCTGCTGAAAAGTCGGCCGGGAAGGCGCCGGTGCGATAGCTTCAGGCAGGCCGTATTGTTAGTTAATGCATTTTCGGAAACACATGAAAGATACCCATTCCGCGGGGAACGAAAACCTTGGTCCTTACCAGGTGCATTCGCGTCGTGAGATTGTCATGCTATTGCGCAGCATCATGGATAGTCGGCAACTTGTCAGAATGGTATTCAACGGCGGTTCCGAAGCCATCGTGACGACGATACTTGCCGTTGATTCTGCGACCAATAGCGTCATAGTCGATTGCGGTCAGGACGATGCACAAAACCAGCGGGTCATCGAGAGTGACAATTTTTCGTTTGAAACGGTACTGGACCGGATACGCATTCT
>JAYFNP010000135.1:0-3090 GCA_034933385.1 Burkholderiaceae bacterium
TCGGCGCAATCGGCGAACGTGATGCTGTGCCTGACAGCCTTGGGGTCAGTGCTGGCCGACTTGGGTCTGCCGGTCAAGGTAGGCGAAGCCGAAGCCGCAGCGCATCAGTCGTATGCGACCCAGCACTCGGTTGCGGCGCAGCAGATGCGTCAAAACGCGACAGCCGTCAAGAAGTCAAAGAACTGAACATCTGTTCTGTCAGTTCCACCCCTGCATGCGCCACATGCAGGGGTTTTTTATTGGCGCACGGCACCCGCAGATCAAAATAATACGGGTGGGGGGTATTAAAATACCTCAGCATAATATCCGGGCATACGGCATGATTTTGCATCATACCCGCAGGATTCATGCATTTTGCGGGATAGAGGCAGCCGTTGAACAACTGCCCTCCGCCGCTCCGTCCGGCCTCGCCAATTGTCTCGCCCACATCTGCGCATAAGCACCGCCCTTTGCCAGCAAATCGGCATGCGTACCGCGCTCGACGATGTGTCCCTGATCCAGCACCAGTATCTGTTGGGCGTCTGCGATGGTCGACAGCCGATGCGCAATGACCAGCGTCGTCCGGTCGCGCGCAATGTCCTTCAGTTGCGCCTGAATCGCCTGCTCCGATTCGGTGTCAAGCGCCGACGTGGCCTCATCGAACACCAGAATTGCCGGATTCTTCAGCACCGTGCGCGCAATCGCCACGCGCTGCTTCTCGCCTCCGGACAGTTTCAAACCCCGCTCGCCCACTACGGTCGCGTAACCATCCGGCAAGCTGACAATGAAGTCGTGAATGTAGGCCGCCCTGGCAGCTGCCTCGATTTCTTCTTTTGACGCACCAGGCCGACCATAAGCAATGTTGAACTCGATGGTGTCGTTGAATAGCACCGTGTCTTGCGGCACGATGCCAATCGCTGCGCGCAGCGATTCCTGAGTGACGCCACGCAAGTCCTGGCGGTCGATCAGAATGCTGCCGGCACTCACATCGTAGAAACGGAACAACAGACGTGACAGGGTCGATTTGCCCGCACCGCTGTGCCCGACAACTGCCGTCGTCGTTCCGGCCGGGATCGCGAAATCGACATCGAACAGAATCTGCCGGTTAGCCTCATAACTGAAGCCGACATGCGCGAACCGCACCTCGGCACCGCGCACCTCCAGCCGTTTCGCATCAGGCGCGTCGGTCACTTCACGGTGCTGTGCCAATAACGAAAATAAACGTTCCATATCGGCCAGCGCCTGCTTGATCTCACGATAGATCACGCCGAGGAAATTCAGCGGGATGTATAACTGGATCATGAATGCATTGACCAGCACCAAATCACCCAGTGTCATCGTGCCGTCGATCACCCCCTGGGTCGCGCGCCACAAGATCAACGACACAGCAATCGCGACAATCGTGGCCTGGCCGGAATTCAGCACCGACAGCGCCATCTGCGATTTCAATGCCGCCGCTTCAAGCCGCTGCAAGCTCCCGTCATAGTTCTTCGCTTCATAATCTTCGTTGCCGAAATATTTGACCGTCTCGTAGTTGATGATCGAATCGACCGCCCGGGTATTCGCTTCCGAATCGAGCTCGTTCATTACGCGCCTGAAATTGGTTCGCCAGTCAGTAACCATCACCGTATAGAGGATGTAAAGCGCCAGCGTGGCTGCCGTGATCACCGCAAACCAGATGTCGTAATGCCACAGCAGATAGCCCAATACCAACCCGACCTCGACCAGTGTCGGCAGTATGTTATACAGCGTGTAGGTAATCAGCGTCAGCATGCCGCGCGTGCCGCGTTCGATATCGCGCGTCAACCCTCCGGTCTGACGGTTCAAATGAAAACGCAGCGACATCGCGTGCAGGTGCTGGAACACGCGCAGCGCAACCGTGCGTAACGCACGTTGTGTCACACGCGCAAACATGATTTCGCGCAGTTCAGCGAACAGTGTCGTCGCCAACCTCAAGGCACCATACGCCAGCAAAACCCCGACCGGCAACAGCAGCAGCATCTTCGGATGGTTCACGCCGGCAGTCATCCGGTCGATCAACTCCTTGAGTACCAGCGGCACACCCATGCCAGCCAATTTCGCGGCGAACAGGAACAGCATCGCCAGCAGTACGCGTGATTTGTAGACCCACAAGTAGGGCAGGAGGGTCTTAAGCGTGGACCAGTCGTTGCGATCGGTGCCGGCTACATTTGCAGAGAGAAGTGAACGACGACGCATGACGATGATGAGAGCAAAAATGATTCAACCGGATTGTACAGCCCGACAGCGAAGCCGAAAAAAAGCAGCTCGATGGCTTCTCTTCATCGGACGACAGCACCTTCCGCACGCGTCTTTAAATAAACGAATGAAATCAAAGCGTTGTTTTTATGTGCAGTTGCATTGGATTATCGCAAAGCAGGGCATACAATGTATCCGAAAATAATCGAAATAAAAAATGAGATCTCATGCCGTTGCGGAAAATCCGCTTGGCGGCAAACGCAAGTTGAATTGGCGCGGCAGTCAAAACCAACGATAACCAAGACACTGCCCGCGTAGGATATCGATCGAAACTGGACGGCACACCGTCAAGACACCGCCGGCGCAAAGCGCGTGAGACTTTCGGCTCCCTTTGTGCAAAATGGTCAGGGTGTTGTTCCAGATCCCGAATTCTGGCACCGGCCTGTTGCCGGCCTGATTGGATTTTTCATCAGCTTTGGCGTTGTTGGAAAATGCGAAGCTGTGTGTCTGTAGTACCTGCGCAAGTCGCGACGCTTCAGACGATACCGAATTCATTAGCGCAAGCGAATTGACGATTGTGCCGATGAATAATCCGCCTGGCCCATCATGATGAGCTTGACGGATTTTAACTATCCAACCTGCGTTTCCATCTCACGTGAAGGAGATACTCATGGCAACAAAAAAACCTGCCACAGCGGCGGCGAAAAAGCCAGCCGTCAAAAAACCAGCTGTTAAAAAAGCTGTAGCCGCCAAAAAACCGGCTGCCAAAAAAGCGGTCGCCAAGAAGCCGGTCGCTAAAAAGGCCGTAGCTAAAAAACCAGTAGCAAAGAAAACCGTCGCTGCCAAAAAACCGGCCGCAAAAAAAGTTGCAGCTAAAAAACCGGTAGCCAAAAA
>JAYFNP010000136.1:0-4545 GCA_034933385.1 Burkholderiaceae bacterium
CATTGCTTCCGAGGCAGGGCTGCCGAAACACCGCGAGGATTTCGGTCAGACGCTGGGCAAATGGGGCGGCGAGCCAGGGCCATATGTCGTGCTGCCGCTTTTAGGGCCGTCCACGGTGCGCGACACGATTGCGCTGCCGGCCGATTTCCTTGGCGACCCATGGGGATACAAATATCCGGTGGATATACGCAATATTGGCTATGGAGTACGCGTGCTTGACCGTCGTGCCGGCGCGCTCGATGCCACCGGCTTGGTCGAAGAAGCGGCGCTCGACAAATACGAATTCGTTCGTGACGCCTACCTGCAACGACGGGAAAGCCTGATACACGATAACGGTGAGCAACCAGCGCCGGCCTACGATGGCGACGCCAGCCTGAAACAGAAAACGGGCCCACAACCGGCAAACGCGTTGTCGTCTTCATTTCAACCGCAATAATTAACATTTTTAAACTGCTAACGGGTCATAGTGCCCGCACCGAAACATCATGAAAACCCTTACCCGATTATTTGCCGCTTTTTTTGTTTTTGCAGCTTTGCTGCAGGCCGGCAGCGCCGCAGCACAGGAAGCGCCGGACGCGCTGATCAAACGCATCAGCCAGGACGTGCTCGATAGCGCCAAAACCGACCGGGCCGTTCAGGCCGGCAACCAGAAACGCATCCAGCAACTGGTGGAAGCGAAAATCCTGCCGTATGTCGATTTTCAGAAGATGACCGCTTTGACTGCCGGCCGCCACTGGCGTGAAGCCACGCCATCCCAAAAACAGCAGCTGACGACAGAATTCCGCGAACTGCTGGTGCATACCTATTCTGGTGCGATTGCCCAGATCAAGGATCAAACGCTGCAGTTCCGGCCGCTGCGTGCCAACCCGGCCGCGACCGACGTGATCGTCTATTCGCAAGTGCTGCAGTCTCGCGGCCGTGAGCCGATCCAGTTGAATTACCGGCTGGCCAAGCGTTCTGGCCAATGGAAAGTGTATGACATCAACGTGCTGGGCGCCTGGCTGGTACAGACCTACAAAGGCACGTTCGAAACCGAAATCCGTAAGGGCGGCATCGATGGCCTGATCCGCACGCTGGCCGAGAAAAACCGCACGCTGGCGACCGGCCCGGCGAAAGGCATCCGGAAATAATGTTGGAAACCGCCCTTCCGCTGACTTTGCAAAACGCGCGCACCGCGCTGGCGGAAGGCTTGCGCGCGATCGAAGCCGGACAAACCGCTTTCGACCTGTCCCGGGTCGAAGCGCTGGACTCCGCTGCGATCGCCATTTTGCTGGCTTGGCAACGCGCCGCGCGTGCCCGAGGCACCAACCTCGATTTCCATAACCCGCCCTCCGTGCTGTGCAGCCTTGCCGCACTGTATGGCGTGGCGGAATTGCTGCATATCGTCGGGTCAGCAACCGCACAACCGCATTGAGGCTGTGCCGGTTGCGGCTCCGGCACTATTTCTGTCATCGACAGAAATTCCAATATAATCAAACGTTCCCGTGTAGTCTGACGAATTTGGCGAACATTCCCGCCGGATCAACCTATTCAATCTCATGACCGCCATTCAGGTTGCCAACGTCGAGAAATGTTTTCAAACGCTGGTCGCGCTCGACGGTGTTTCGCTATCGATCGCTGAAGGCGAGTTTTTCGGCCTGCTCGGCCCGAACGGTGCCGGCAAGACCACGCTGATCTCGATCATGGCCGGGTTGACCCGCGCGGATCAAGGCAGCGTCAGCATTCTGGGCCACGACGTAGTCACGGATTTCCAGAATGCCCGCAAAAACCTCGGCGTCGTGCCGCAGGAAATCGTGTTCGATCCGTTCTTCACCGTGCGCGAAACGCTACGACTGCAATCCGGCTATTTCGGACTGAACCACAACGATGCCTGGATCGACGAAGTAATGGCCAACCTCGATCTGACGGACAAGGCCGACGCCAATATGCGCGAACTGTCCGGCGGCATGAAACGGCGCGTGCTGGTCGCGCAAGCGCTGGTACACAAGCCGCCGGTAATCGTGCTTGACGAACCGACCGCCGGCGTCGATGTCGAATTGCGTCAGACGCTGTGGCAATTCATCGCGCGACTGAACCGCGAAGGGCACACCATTCTGCTAACGACGCATTATCTGGAAGAAGCCGAAGCGCTGTGCCACCGGATCGCCATGCTCAAGAGCGGCCGGGTAGTCGCGCTGGACACCACCGAGGCGCTGCTCAAACGCGTTTCCGGATCCAGCCTGATGCTGCAACTGGCGCACGGCTTGCTGCCGCCAGCGCTGTTGCCACTGGTTGCGCAGCAAGAAGCGTCTCCGGCCGGCACGAAATACCTGTTGCGCCTCAACCAGGCTGCCGAAGTCGAACCCATCCTGGCGCAAGTGCGGCACAGCGGCGCGACACTGGCCGACATCGCCTTGCAGCCAGCCAGCCTCGAAGACGTGTTCCTGCAAGTCATGAACAGTACAACGGAGGCTCCATGATCTCGGTCGGGTTCAAGACGCTGCTGTTCAAGGAGGTATTGCGTTTCTGGAAAGTGGCGGCGCAAACGATCACCGCGCCAGTACTGACCGCGTTGCTGTATCTGCTGGTATTCGGACATGCGCTCGAAACGCAGGTGCAGGTTTACCCCGGCGTCAGCTACATGGCGTTCCTGATTCCCGGACTGATAATGATGAGCGTGCTGCAAAATGCCTTCGCCAATGCGTCGTCGTCGCTGATCCAGTCAAAAATCAACGGCAGCTTGGTGTTTTTGCTGCTGTCACCAGTGACCCACCGGGAAATCTTCTGGGCTTACCTGCTGGCGGCGATCGTGCGCGGGCTGATGGTGGGTTGCGGGGTATTTGCCGTCACCGTCTGGTTTGCATCATTGTCATTCGCCGCGCCATGGTGGATCGCCGCTTTCGCCCTGCTCGGCTCGGCGATTCTCGGCACGATGGGCCTGATTGCCGGCATCTGGGCGGAAAAATACGACCAGATCGCGACTTTCCAGAATTTCCTGATCATGCCGGCAACTTTCCTGTCCGGCGTGTTTTATTCGATCCATTCGCTACCGCCGTTCTGGCTGACAGTGTCGCACTGCAACCCGTTTTTTTACGTGATCGACGGCTTCCGCTATGGCTTTTTCGGCCAATCCGACATTAATCCGCTGATCAGCTTGGGCGTTGTGGCGATTTTTTTCATCCTGCTGGCGATATTGGCAATAAAAATGCTCAAAAATGGATACAAATTGAGACATTAAACCCAGGTGTCAGCAGTTTTTTACCCAGCAAGTTACTCGGCCTCTCCCGCTGACTCACCTGACAACTGCCGTTTTATTTTGCACGGCGAGTTACCCTGAAGGGGCCGATTGAAGGATAATGGGCGTTTGGCTGTTTTTATAGATTTTTGCAACAATGGATAAACTGATTATTACCGGCGGCAATCGTCTGTTTGGGGAAATCCCGATCGCCGGCGCCAAAAATGCCGCCCTGCCGATTCTGTGCGCCGGCCTGCTGACCGCCGACACGCTTGAACTGTCGAACGTGCCGCGTCTGCACGACGTGCGGACGATGCTGCGCTTGCTACAGCAAATGGGACTGTCGGTCGAACAGCACGGCGAATCGGTCACGCTTAACGGCGGCGCTATCGACAACTTCGATGCGCCGTACGAGCTGGTGAAAACCATGCGCGCCGCGATTCTGGTGCTCGGCCCGCTGGTGGCACGCTTCGGCGAAGCGCGCGTGTCGCTGCCCGGCGGTTGCGCGATCGGTTCGCGCCCGGTCGAGCAGCATATCAAGGGCTTGCAGGCGATGGGCGCGGAAATTTCGATCGACGCCGGCTATATCCACGCCAAAGCGAAGCGACTGAAGGGCGCGCGCATCGTGACTGACATGATCACCGTCACCGGCACTGAAAACCTGCTGATGGCAGCCACGCTGGCCGACGGCGAAACCGTGCTGGAAAATGCCGCACGCGAGCCGGAAGTCACCGACCTCGCCAACCTGCTGGTCAAGATGGGCGCGAAGATCGACGGCATCGGCACCGACCGGCTGGTCATTCGGGGAGTGGAAAAACTGCATGGGGCGGCGCACTCGGTCATCGCCGACCGCATCGAAGCCGGCACCTTCCTGTGCGCCGTGGCCGCTACTGGCGGCGATGTGACGCTGACCCGTACGCGCTGCGACATCCTGGACGCCGTGGTCGACAAGTTGCGCCAAACGGGCGCGCAGCTGACCAAGGGAAGCGACACGATCCGCATCCAGATGGATGCGCGCCCGAAAGGCGTGAGTTTCCGCACCACCGAATACCCGGGTTTCCCGACCGACATGCAGGCGCAATTCATGGCAGTCAATTGCCTGGCCAGCGATTCCAGCCATGTCACAGAAACCATTTTCGAAAACCGCTTCATGCATGTGCAGGAATTGAACCGCCTCGGCGCGCACATCAAGACCGAAGGCAATGCCGCCTTCGTCAAGGGCGTGGACAAATTGATCGGCGCACCGGTGATGGCGACCGACCTGCGCGCTTCGGCATCGCTGGTGATCGCCGGACTGGCGGCTCAGGGAAAGACCACGGTGCACCGGATCT
>JAYFNP010000137.1:0-3417 GCA_034933385.1 Burkholderiaceae bacterium
AGGCAGGATATTTTTGATTACATCGAGATGTTCTACAATTCCAAACGTCGACACGGATACAGCGGTCGGCATTCCCCAGTGGAATTTGAAAAGCAGTATTTCGAGAGGCACGAAAGTGTCTAGAAAACTGGGGGCGATTCAAATAGCTTCGCCGCCTTGGCCTTCTTCGGTTTCTTCGTCGTGTTCATCATCGTGATCATGGTGTTGCCCTTTCGGTATCTTCTCATGACCTCGTACACACAAAAATTCTGACACGCTCGCCGGATGCCTTAGTCGTGATGGTTGAACATCGAATCCATCATGTAATTATCGCGGAAAATCGTAAACTCAAAGGGTTTGTCTCAACGTTGGATATTATTGCTGCTTGTCTCGCTTAGTCCACGATTGTGAGCCACAGAATACAAGGCTTGGTCGTAAAGTGTTTCACATCGACTTCATGGTTTTCGTGGTGTATTCCTCCACGTAATCAATCAATTCATCCGATGCTTTTTTTGCCCCTTTTTCATTGCCGCTCGCAATGGCAAGTGCAATATTTGCATGCAGCCTGCTGACTTTGGGCAAGTCGCCAAACTTCTTGAAATAGAGATACCAGAAACGACGCGTTTGTGCTTGGATGGCTGACATCGCCAGCAACGCATACTTATTGCGCGCAGTTGAGGCAAGCAAATTGTTGAATTCTCGATCTGTCGTTATGAATGCATTCTCGTCACTCGCTTCCGCAACCTGATTAAATTCTGATGCGAGAGCGGTAAATTGAATGCGTTCCTCCTGCGTTACCAGCAACGCAGCGCGTCCAGCCATAATGCGCTCAAGCTCGCGTCTGACTTCTATCAAACGGAATTGATCGGCAATATCAATTTCAGAAATAACGATTCCGGCGCGTGGTGCGATAACGACTGTACCTTCCGTCGCCAAGCGCTGAAGTGCTTCCCGAACGGGTGTTCTTCCAAGCCCCAGCAATTCGCTCAAATATTTTTCTGAGACTCTTGCACCGGGCTTCAATTTAAGTCCGACGATCATTTCCTCAATGATTTCATAAGCTTTTTTAGCTTGAGATTTTTTATCTTTGGAAGACTGAGTCACGTAATAAACCCGTTTTTATTGGAATTGGTACGGCGCCTGCAAGCTGACGATTATCGCACAAGGCCATTTCCCTGCGTGCGACAAATGCCAAAATTGCAATATTTCGTGTGAGTTAAAAATGAGGCAATCGTAAAAATACGACAGATTTAGCAATTTGTAGATATACCTATTTGCATGAGTGATATATTAGATACGCTATTGAAATATATTTAGCGATGAAGTTTCAGCAAGTTTGTTTCGTCAGCGTTTCTTAAAACGAGGTCACATATGATTAAATCTAAAGGAAAAATTCTAGGGTACACAGCACTATTTGTATCCATGCTTATATTAGAGGGAGCGGCATATGCCGAGAAACCTCCAGGCAAGTATTGCGACACACCGTCTCATTGCTTGAATCCAATCTCTGCGAATGGCGCGGTGACATCTCCGAACTATATGGCTTCCGAAGCCGGTTTGGCGGTTCTCAAAAAAGGCGGCAATGCGGTGGATGCGGCCATTGCAGTCGCCTCCACGATGGCGGTGGTTTATCCGCAGATGACCACAATCGGCGGCGATAATTTCTGGTTGATTTACAACGCAAAAACCAAAGAAGTGAAAGCTCTCAACGCTAGTGGCCGGTCGGGCGAGAAGGCGACGATCGACTTCTACAAAAGCAAGGGATATAGCAAGATCCCATCGCGTGGCTACTTGGCTGCTAATACCGTTCCGGGTGTAATTTCCGGATGGGATGCAGCGCATCGCTACGCGCGTGCCAACATGAACAACAAGGGACTCAAGTGGAACCAATTATTTGACAGCGCAATTTCTTATGCAGATAAAGGGTTTCCAGTAACTCCCTCGCTGGAACGCTGGCAAGAAATCAACGTGAATCCGAAAGATAACGAATTCCGTAACTTGCAACGCTTTGATGGGTTCCGTCAGACGTACCTGAAGCCAGATGGTTCGGCATACAAAGTCGGTGAAGTTCTCAAGCTGCCTGATCTCGGCAGAACCCTGAAGGTTGTTGCCAAAGATGGCGCCAAGGCTTTCTACACCGGACCAATCGCCAAAAAGATCGTAGCTGATTTGGCTGCGAACGGCGGCGTGTTGACCCTGGATGACTTCGCAAAACATCATGCCGACTGGGTCAAACCGATTTCCGTGGATTACCGAGGCTATACCGCTTATAACCTGCCGCCGAATTCTCAAGGTATGGCAGCGCTGGAAATCCTGAATGTTCTGAACAATTTTGACGTGAAGAGCATGGGTGAAGGCTCGGCTGATTATTATCACGCCATTGTCGAGGCCACCAAGGAATCCTTTATCGACCGAGACAAATACTTGACCGACCCGGATTTCGCCAAGATTCCGCTGGATGAATTGCTTTCAAAGGCACACGGCAAGGAACAAGCGGCGCGTATCAAGATGGATGTCGCTGCCCAAAACCTCAAGCCGCTTGAGCCAAAAGGCGACACTGTCTGGATTGGTGTCGTGGACAAGGATGGCAATGCGGTCGCCCTGATTCAGAGTATCTATCATGACTTTGGTTCCGGCATTGTTCCTAAAGATACCGGTGTCTTGCTCCAGAATCGGGGGAGTTTTTTCTCCCTGGATAAAAATCACGTGAACCGTCTGGAACCGCGCAAGCGCACCTTCCACACCCTGATTTCGGGAATGCTGCTGAAAGACCAAAAGCCGTATCTGGTGTATGGAACAATGGGTGGCGAGGGACAACCTCAGACGCAAGCAGCCCTGGTGACCCGCATCGTCGATTTTGGCATGTCGCCACAAGACGCAATCGCTGCGCCACGTTGGCTGAATGGCCGCACTTGGGGAGCATCATCCAACGATCTCAAGATTGAAGGGCGTGTTCCAGCTAATGTTCGCGATGAACTCAAGCGACGCGGTCACCCGGTGGTCACGGTGGATGACTATACCGACACAATGGGACATGCAGGTGCCATTGTCATTGACCCCGTTACCAACCTCAAATCCTCAGGAACTGATCCCCGAGGCGATGGCTTAGCAATAGGGTATTGATCTGCCCGTTGGGGTGAGTTCAGGTAGGAAGTCACCCAAGCTCAAAGGCTTAGTCGAAAGACTAGGCCTTTCTCTCCTCCTCATTTTCAGTCTTGTCACTTTCCTCGGAAGGCGCTATGTAGAGCCAGCCTGATGAAACCGCCTTAATTTATAGACGTATGAAGAGGTGCGGGTATCACCATTAATTAGTTAGTAGAAATATCAGCGTGGTCAGTCAAGTCGTGTCCGTGGTCGTGATTGTGTCCAACGGGATTTCATGCCGATCAGTCATACGCAAACTGACGGCTGAAAACCACGTTTTTGATATGCAGAGGC
>JAYFNP010000138.1:0-3240 GCA_034933385.1 Burkholderiaceae bacterium
ATTCTATACTGCGATGCACCCTATCCATCATAAAGCAATCCAGCGTTCTGTCGAACGTCTTTCTGCATGCAACAATCGATATCGGAAGGGCGCATGTTGCTGTGCAGAGGCGCAATCGAACGCCGTGAAGAATAACCTCAAAAGTGAAAATCTGGGTATATAATCAAACGGTTATGGCATTCTAGCGGTGGAGGTGACATGCAGCCAAAATTTTCGGCACGTTGGTTCAGGGTAGCGATCAGCCTCATTCTGGCATGCGTCGCGGCGCTGGCCATTGCGGCAGACAAGGCCGGCGACGTTTCATTCGTCATCGGCGAAGCGCATAGCATCGATGCAGCCGGCAAAAAACAGCCGATCGTGCGAGGCGGCATGGTCGAAGTCGGACAGACGCTGCAGACCGGCGCCAGCGGCCATATCCACCTGCGGATGATCGACGGCGCTTTCGTCAGCGTGCGGCCGAAATCGAAGCTGCTGATCGAGCAATACCATTACGATCCGGCTGTTCCGGCCAACAACCGTCTCAAGTTCGTGCTGAAAGAAGGCGTTGTACGCAGCATTACCGGCAATGCCGGAGAAGCCTCGCGCCAGAACTACCGTCTCAACACACCGCTGGCTGCCATCGGCATCCGCGGCACGGATTTTGTCGTGCAAGCATCCAATGATATTACCCGCGTCGCGGTTCAGAGCGGCGCAGTAGTGGTGTCGCCTTTTTCCGACAACTGTCTCGCCGGCGCGCTAGGCGCATGCAAGGCCGACACGGCGCGCGTGCTGACCGCAGCGATGCAAAATGCCTATCTTGAACTGCGCAACCGCAACGAAGCGCCACGCCTGATCGCGGCCGAGAAAGCGCTGGATTCCCCCAACGTGATTGCACCGCCGCGGCCGGAAGAGCCGAAAGCCAACGGCAACGACAAATCGGCACGGATTGGCATTGGCACCAATACCAAGGATGTGGTGACCGACGTGGTTCTTGGCAACCTCGGCACAACGATTCAAAACGGTACCGTGCCGACACCGGCGCCGGAACCGGCGGCAAAATTCTGGTGGGGGCGCTGGTCCGCTTTCATTCAGCCAGGTGAAGAATCCAAGAGCTTCATTGCTCAACTGGCTTCCGGCCGTACGCCGATATTCGGCAACGATGTGCTCGGCTTGCTGAGCGAAACAGGCACGGTACAGCTGCCAGCCAGCGGCAGCGCCAAATTCCAGTTGGCGAATTCCGAAGCCTATGTGCTGAACGATCACAAGACCCTGACGGCGGCGCAAGTCAGCAATGCCAGTCTGAATGTCGATTTTGCTGCACGCACTTACGAAACGGCACTGACCGTCAAAAGCAGCGGCATCTCGCCGGTCGCGGTGCAGTCATCCGGCAACATCACCTTCCAGGGCTTCTTCCAGAGCACGGCCGGCACGGCTGGCACGACTGTCAACGGCCTGCTGTCGAACGACACCAGCCAGGCAGCCTACGTGTTCCAGCGTAACCTGTCGAACAACCTCAGCGTCGTCGGCGCGACGCGCTGGACTCGCTGACCGGCAGGCATCGGGAAAGCGTGAGGCGGATACGCTGGTTCTTGCTGTGCATCGCTCTCGGCGCTGCCGCGATTGCCTCTTATGCACTGCCTGACGCGTTCGCGTCGCTGGAGCACGCCCTCGATGATTGGCGGCTGCGCGCCGCTGTGCAACACCATCCCGAATCGCGCCTGGTCATCGTCGATATTGATGAACGTAGCCTGAACGAGCAGGGCGCATGGCCCTGGCCGCGCGCCACCATGAGCCAATTGCTGCGGACGCTGATCGACGACTACGGCGTTGCCGGCGTGGCCATCGACGTTGTTTTCCCCGAAGCGCGACCCGACGATGCGCTGCTGGCCGCGCAGATCGGCAGGCCACAAATCACCACAGCCATCGTTTACGACCTTGAGCAGCGGCCGCTGCAACCGCTGCGGCAGGCGCTGCCGCCGGGCATGCCGTTCGATGCCACGGCTGGCGCGCCCCGTCCGCACGGCCAGCCGGTAGTCGCCAACCATGCCGGACTGGCAAGCCAGACAGCCGGCCACATCACCCCGCTGTTTGACAGTGATGGCGTCGTGCGCCGCATATACCCGCTGATCTGTGCCGACGAACCATCCTCCGGCCGGCCGCAATGCCATGCCAGTCTGGTGCTGGCCGCTTTTGCCGGATTGATGGACGGGCCGCGGATGTACACCCAGGCCGGCAACGGGCTGTTCGCGCCGCCGTGGGAACTGGTATTGCAGGATGAAGCCGGCGGCACGCTGGCCACGCTGCCGCTGATGCGAGACGGCGCGCTGGCCATCCCGTATCGTCACACCAAGGCCGACTGGGTCTCGATCTCTGCGGTCGATATCCTGCAGCGCAAGCCCGATCCAGAATTGCTCAGGGGCGTGATGGTGCTGCTCGGCGGCACCGCGCTTGGCCTGTCCGACGTCATCAGCACGCCGCAGGGCGGGCTGGCGGCCGGCATCGAACCGCATGCGGAAATACTTTCCGCCGTGCTCGATAACGAATTTTTCGCCGTGCCGCAATACGGTCGCTGGATCGACATCCTGCTGCTGCTGCCGTTCGCCGCATTGCTGGCCTGGGTGCTGGAACGCTACCGCCAGCCGGCGCAACGCGCAGTAGCGCTGCCGCTTTGGCTCGCGCTCACCTGGGGCGCAGGCGGTTTTGCCGGTTTTGCGCTGTTGCGGCAGGCGCGCCTGCTGGTGCCGCTTTCGCCGCTGTTCCTGTTCCCGCCGCTGGCACTGCTGCTGGTTTCCTCGGCCGAGATTTACCGTGCCGGGCGCGAACGCGCCGGCGTCTTCTCGTTGCTGACAGCCTACCTGCCGCGCCAGGTTGCGCAACGTCTTACCGAGACCGATCCCGGCGGCGAACGCATCAGTAGCAACGTCGATGCAGCGCGGCGCAACATCACGGTTTTGTTTGCCGACATCAACGGTTTTGCCGCACTGTGCGAAAACCTCGCGCCGGAAACCGTTGCCAGTTTTACCCAGCGGGTTTTTACCGAAATGGCCGAAGCCGTGGTGGCGCACCGTGGCACCATCGACAAATTCATCGGCGATGCCGTGATGGCATTCTGGAACGCGCCGGACGACGACGCCGGACACGCCAGCCATGCGCTGGCCGCCGCGCAGGAAATCCAGCGCCGCATCGAAGCGCTGGCGCCGTGCTGTGCGACGCTTGGCATACCGCCGGTTGGCATTGGCATCGGCATTGAAACCGGTGAAG
>JAYFNP010000139.1:0-8051 GCA_034933385.1 Burkholderiaceae bacterium
GCAGCAATCAAAAAGGCATAGGCACGCTGATTCGGCTGCAATTTCGGTGTTATCCCCCCAAAAAAAAAGCCCGCAAGCTTGGCTGGCGGGCGAACAATCATTGGAGAGGACTGTGCTTGTATCTTCGGTAATTTTGAAAAAAATCCGTTGATATTCCGCAAAATAATATGGGGCGCTGCGTGATCAAAATCAAGCCGCTGCCAGCGCTCGATCCAGATCGGCCAACAGGTCGTCGATATGCTCGATGCCAATCGACAAGCGCAGCATGTCTTCGCTGACACCGGCTTTTTTCAGTTCTTCTGCATTCAACTGACGGTGGGTGGTCGATGCCGGATGGGTCGCCAGCGACTTGGCATCGCCGATATTCACCAGGCGGGTGAACAATTGCAGCGCATCCAGCACGCGCGCGCCAGCCGCCCGCGGGTCGCCGCCATTGCTCTTCAGGCCGAAAGTCATCAGCCCTGAAGCGTGGCCACCCATGTATTTTTTTGCCAGTTCGTAATCCGGATGCCCGGGCAGCGCGGCGTAATTCACCCAGCCGACTTTGGGATGGCTGTCGAGGAACTTGGCAATCGCCAGTGCGTTGTCGCAGGTGCGTTCCATACGCAGCGGCAGCGTTTCGATGCCTTGCAGCATCAAGAACGCATTCATCGGCGAAATCGCCGCCCCCATGTTGCGCAGCGGCACGACTCGCGCACGCGCAATGTAAGCCGCCCGCCCCATCTGTTCGGTATAGACCACGCCGTGGTAAGACACGTCCGGCTCGTTCAGCCGTTTGAAGCGGCGCTTGTGTTCGGCCCACGGGAAATTGCCGCTGTCGACGATCGCGCCCCCCAGACTGTTGCCATGGCCGTTCATGTATTTGGTCAGCGAATGGACGACGATGTCCGCGCCCCATTCGATCGGACGCCACAACGCCGGGCTGGGTACGGTATTGTCGACAATCAGCGGAATGCCATGGGCATGCGCGATTTCGGCCAGGCGCTCGACATCGGTGACGTTGCCCAGCGGGTTGCCGACTGATTCGCAGTAAATTGCCTTGGTTTTCTTGTCGATCAACGCAGCAAAGGTTTCCGGCTTGCGCGGGTCGGCAAAGCGGCCTTCGATGCCGAATTGCGGGAAAGTGTGCGCCAGCAGGTTATAGGTGCCGCCATACAGCGTCGAAGACGACACGATGTTGTCGCCCGCTTCGGCAATCGTCTGGATTGCATAGCTGACGGCCGACATGCCGGAAGCGACGGCCAGTCCGCCAATTCCGCCTTCGAGTGCAGCGACACGTTTTTCCAGCACGTCGTTGGTCGGGTTCATGATGCGCGTGTAAATATTGCCCGAGACTTTCAGATCAAACAGGTCGGCGCCGTGCTGCGCATTGTCGAAAGCGTAGGAAACCGTCTGGTAAATCGGTACGGCGACGGATTTGGTGACCGGATCGGGGGAATAACCGGCATGGACGGCGAGCGTTTCAAGTTTCATAGTCATCAGGATATTGGATAAAGAAAGGCGTGGAAACCCACGAAAAGAATATCTTAATCGTAATAAACACGATTTGCGAAACATCAGGTCAAGAAAGCGGCATCGACATGAAAATCGAAAAGCCGGTGAGCCAACATGCTGCAAAATATTTCCCCCGAGCTAATGATGTGGCAATTTTTTGCATCTATAAACAATAATGGGATGATGGTTTGCAGCGTTATTGGGAAAATTCGTGTACATTTATCTCTTTGATTTGCAATCTGGCGCCTCCGAAACGGCAAGCAATAACCTTACAAACATTGTGCATTTGCAACCTTTTGTCGGCATCGTCATCCAATTTTATTGGCGCGTTTGATCGAAAGGCGTACAAAACTTCGTTTTTGCCGGGTTGCAGCAACATCACGATTGAATCGCATGCGCGAGGCTCTGGCGGTAAACGCGACATGCAAGGAGCAGATAAGATGGCCACACATGTGCTGGTGCAAGACCTGGGACTGAAAAAGAGCTCGGGCAAGTACCCCCAATGGAAAACGCACGAGGGCGCAGCCCATTTTGAAATGACGGTTGACGGCAAGACGATTGTCGTCGAGGACGGTGACACCATTCTGATGGCAGCGCGCAAGGCCGGCATCGAAATCCCGTCGATGTGTTCCGATGCGCGTACCAACCCCAATGCTGATTGCGGCTTGTGCGTGGTCGAAATCGATGGTGATCCGACGCAGCTAAAGGCTTGCGAAACCAAGGTGCGTGCCGGCATGACGGTGGTGTCCGAATCTGCCGCGCTGACTGAAACACGCAAAGGCATTCTGAACAATTATCTGAGCAACCACAATGCCTATTGCTTGCCACCATGCTCGTTCCGTTGTCCGGCGAACATCGACATCCCCGGCTATCTCGGGTTGATCGCGCAAAAGAAATACGTCGAGGCGACCGCGCTGATTAAGGAAAAATTGCCGCTGCCGCGCATCATCGGCCGGGTTTGTCCGCGTCCGTGCGAAAGCGTTTGCCGCCGTGCCCAAGTCGATGCTGAACAACCGGTCGCGATCTGTTCGCTGAAGCGTTTCGCCGCCGACCGCGCCCACGAGCTGAACGCGATTACGCAACCGAAACCGAAAGCGCCGACCGGCAAAAAGGTTGCCGTGGTGGGTGCCGGCCCGGCTGGGCTGACTGCGGCCTATTTTCTCGCACTCGAAGGTCACAAAGTGACCATGCTTGAAGCGCAGGAAGCGGCTGGTGGCATGCTGCGCTATGGTATTCCGCCGTACCGCTTGCCGAACCAGGTGCTGGACGATGAAGTTAACGATATTCTCGCGCTTGGCGTCGAACTGCAATGCAACCAGCGTCTTGGCCGCGATTTCATGTTCCCCGACCTGACCGAGAATTACGACGCGACTTTCCTGGCCATCGGCGCTTGCGTGGGCAAAATGGCGCGGATTCCGAACGAAACCGTTCCCGGCGTAATGGCCGCGGTCGATTTTCTGGCGAAGGTCAACCGCGGTGAGCGGGTTGATCTCGGGCAGAACGTGGTTGTCATCGGTGGCGGTTTCACCGCAGCGGATGCGGTGCGTACTGCGCGCCGGATGGGGGCGCCGAACGTCACCTTGTCGTATCGCCGTTCGCGCAAGGAAATGCCGGCCAGCCCGCATGAAATCCACGATTGCGAAGTCGAAGGCGTGGTGCTGGATCTGCTGTCGGCCCCGGTCGAGGTCAAGGTCAACGAAAAAGGGCGCGCGGTCGGTCTGGTATGCCAGCGGATGCAGTTGGGTGAACCGGACGCCAGCGGTCGCCGCAGTCCGAAACCGGTTGCCGGTTCCGACTATCTGATTCCGGCCGATACCGTGCTGCTGGCGATTAGCCAGGATGTCGATGTGAAGAGCATGCAGATTACCGACATTGGCACCACCCGCTGGGGCAGTATCGAGATCGACGACGCGACGATGAAAACCAACTTGCCAGGAATTTTCGCCGGTGGCGATGCATCGCTTGGCGCAGCGACGGCGGTCGAAGGCATCGGCCAGGGACGGCGCGCCGCGTATGCGATTGATGCCTTCCTCAAGGGGGCGGACGACCGCACGATTGCCAAAGTGATTGAAGTCGAGCGACCGAAGCTGTTCGATATTGGCGCCTATCCGAAGCAGAAAGCGGAACTGACCGCGATGCCGGTTTTGCCGCAGGCAGAACGGGTGTCCACTTTCGGTACCGATGTCGCGCCGGGGGATACCGGAGCCTTGTCGGCCACGGGTGCATTCACCGAAGTCGAGCTAGGCTTTACTGAACAACAGGCACTGACGGAAGCGGAGCGTTGCCTGCAATGCGTCTGCCAAGCGGCAGGCACCTGCAATTTGCAGAAATATTCGCTACAGTTCGGTGCCGGCACCAAGGAATACGTCGGTCCGGCCGCGTTTGCGAACAAGCACAACAAGGGCGCGGCGCCGGCCAAGCGTTCGGTTGATCGAGCATAAGGAAGGGAATCGCGATGACTAAATCCCAGACATCATTCCAGGCTTGCGATGTCATTGGATCGCTCGAAGACAATTACATCCAGGGGCACAAGGCACCGACGTCGCTGCATCAGCCGGTGGTGCGCGGCGACGATGCGCTCGAGGCGTTTTACACGCCGTTGCAGTCGCTGCCGTTCTTCGAGCTGTACAAGGAAAAGTGCATCCAGTGCCACAATTGCGTGCGCATCTGCAACGAGGTGCAGCATCGCCACGTGTATACCGTTGACGAGATCGGTTATCCGGCGCTGGTCAGCGGCACCAGCGATTATCGCGATACCGAATGCAACAATTGCGGCCAGTGCGTCAGCGCCTGCCCGACCGGTGCGCTGAAAAATCTGCTCGATTCGGGCAAGCTGCTCTCAAGCCAGCGCGAAAAAGTCACGACGGTGTGCAGCTATTGCGGCGTCGGTTGCGCGATCAATCTCGAAGTTGAAAACGACCGGGTGGTGGCGGTCAGCGGCTCGTTCACCTCGGATGCCAACGAAGGCAACCTGTGCGTGAAAGGTCGCTTCGGTCATGAATTCATCAATAGTCCGGACCGGTTGAAAACGCCGATGATCCGCCGTGGCGGCAAGAACAGTCCGCTGGAGCCGGCCAGTTGGGAAGAGGCGGTCAAATTCGCGGCCGACGGCTTGAACAAGGTCAAGCAGAAATATGGCGCGGAAGGTATTGGCGCTTTTTGCTCGTCGCGTGCGACCAATGAAGACAATTACGTGTTTCACCGTTTCGTGCGCACGGTGCTGGCCACCAACAATATCGACCATTGCGCGCGGCTGTGCCACATGGCTTCTGCGGTGGCGCTGGAAATGTCGGTCGGCAGCAGTGCGCCGAGCGCTTCGACGCCAGACATCCGCATCGCCGATGCGTTCATCGTGGTCGGCTCGAATACCACGGAAACCCATCCGGTGATTTCCAGTGCGGTGCTGAAAGCGAAATATGAAGATGGCGCGAAACTGGTCGTGGTCGATCCGCGCCGTATCGAGCTGGTCGATCATGCCGACATCTGGCTGCGTCCGAAGCTTGGCACCAACGTCGCAGTGCTGAATGCGATTGCGAATGTGATCATCGAAGAGGGTTTGGCGAACGAGGCGTTCATCACGGCCCGCACCGAAGACTATCAGGCGTTCAAGGCGGTCGTTGCGAAATACACACCGGAATATGTCGAAGCGATCAGCGAAGTGCCGGCAGGACGGATTCGCGATGCGGCGCGCGCTTATGGCAAGGCGAAGCGCGGCATGCTGTTGTGGGGCATGGGCATTACCCAGCACCTGACCGGCGTACAGGGTGCGCTGGCGTTGTCGAACCTGATGCTGCTGACCGGCCATGTCGGCAGACCGGGTTCGGGTTTTATCCCGATCCGCGGCCAGAACAACGTACAAGGCACCAGCGACATGCAGGGCCAGCATAATGCGTTGCCGGGCTACCATAGCATTACCGATCCGGCGGATCGCGCCAAGTTTGAAAAGGCGTGGGGCGCACCGTTGCCGACCAACCAGGATTTGACTGTGGTTGAAATGGAAGAGGCAGCGGTGGATGGCCAAATCAAGGCGTTGTACATCATGGGCGAAAACCCGATGGGTAGCAGCCCGGACGTCAATCATGTCGAAAAGGGCCTGAAGCAGCTGGAGTTCCTGGTGGTGCAGGACATGTTCCTGAATGAAACCGCGGCCTTGGCCGATGTGGTGTTCCCGGCCTGCAGCTTCGCCGAGAAAGACGGAACGTTCACCAATACCGAGCGCCGGGTGCAGTTGCTGCAGCCGGCCGTGGCATGCATCGGCGAGTCGAAACCGGACTGGCAAATCATTTGCGAAGTCGCTGCGGCGATGGGCACGACCTTCCCGTATCAAAGCTCGGCGCAGGTGATGGAAGAAATTGCGTCGCTGGTGCCGTCTTACGGCGGCATTCGCCACGAGCGGCTGAAGAACGGCGGACTGCAGTGGCCGTGCTTTGATACCGACCATCCGGGTACGCGCTTTCTGTATGCAGAAAAGTTTCCGACTGCCAGCGGCAAGGGCAAGTTCCACGCAGTCGAATACGATGCGACGCTGGGCGAAAACTCGGATGACAAGTTTCCGCTGATCCTGTCGACCGGCCGCCTGCTGGAGCATTACCACACCGGCACGATGTCGCGCCGCAATATCGGACTGGATGCGATGAAGCCGGAGGGCGAAGTCGAAGTCAATCCGATCGATGCGAAGCGTTTCAAGGTCAAACACGGCGAGAAAGTGAAGCTGGTGTCGCACCACGGCGAAATCGAGGTCAAGGTCAAGGTGACCGAGCGCTCGCCCGAAGGCACGGTGTTTTACCCGTTCCACTTCGCCGAAGCATCGGCCAACCGGCTGACCGGATCGAGTTTCGACAAGATGTCGAAGACGCCGGCTTACAAGCGTTCGGCGGCGCGGCTGGAAAAGCTCGGCGCGTAGCCGGCCTGCTGCCAGCGCAACACCCCGTCAGCCGCGAGGCCGGCGGGGTTTTTTGTTGGCGGAGCGTCCGGAAGGCAAAAAATATACTGATGCGTGTATTTTTAAACACCAGCCAAAGTTCTGGCCGGATTGGGTATTTTGGGCATATACCCCGTCAGATTCTGTGTTTTTGGGTGGTTTGCGCCCGCTTAGCTGGCACCCGTCAAGGCAACGAACACTTCGGAGCGGATCAGCCAG
Source organism: Burkholderiaceae bacterium (assembly GCA_034933385.1). Classification (GTDB taxonomy): domain Bacteria; phylum Pseudomonadota; class Gammaproteobacteria; order Burkholderiales; family Burkholderiaceae_D; genus QZKY01. The sequence continues at coordinate 6,635 of JAYFNP010000139.1, forward strand.
CGCCCGTCCTGCTTTACCCACTGCGCCGCATAGCGCCCGCCGATGGCCGGCGCCGCTTGCGCGTTGCCCGGATGGCCGGACCAGCGTCCTTCTTCAAACGCCAGCGGCCAGTGCGTGCTGACTTCGACCGAAACGGCCTCGCGCTGATAGACCAGCGGCGCGTCGCCGTCCGGCTTGAGTGCCGCCAGCGCTTCCGCCACGCCGCTCACCGACTGGCCAAGCGCGCGGCGCACGGTGATGTCTTCGGTCCAGAAATTCGCTACCGTATCGAAATCGCCGCTGGCGATGGCGGCGGTTTGCGCCGCGCGGGCGGCACGGATCAAGTCGGTGTCGGAATTGCGTGGTGTGTTCATGGCGTGTTTGGGTGGGCAGAGGCGCAACGGCGCGAAAGGGAACCATCCCCTTTATCGGTAGGCTGCCAAAAATGAGCGGTTTGCGAACGGCTATTTGACGCTCATCATCCGCTCGACATAGCGCGCGATCAAATCGACTTCCAGATTCACCTTGCTGCCCGGCTGCAGGTGCTTCAGCGTGGTGACTGCAACCGTATGCGGGATCAGGTTGATCGAAAACAGGCAGCCGGTGGCCGTGTCTTCGACGCTGTTGACCGTCAGCGACACGCCGTTGACCGTGACCGAACCCTTGTAGGCGAAATACTTGGCCAGTTCGCGCGGTGCTTCGAGCACCAGTTGATGCGACTCGCCGACCGGCTCGAATTTTCTGACGATGCCCAGTCCATCGACGTGGCCGGACACCATGTGACCGCCGAGGCGGTCGGCCATGGTCATGGCCTTTTCCAGGTTGACTTCATTCAGGCCGTCCAGCCCGGCGGTGCGGTTCAGGCTTTCGCGCGAGACGTCGATTTTGAAACCGGTGGCGGTTTTTTCGACCACCGTCATGCAGGCGCCGTTGAGCGCGATCGAATCGCCGACCGCGACGTCGTCCATCGGCAGGCTGCCGGAATCGATGGTCAGGCGGACGCCGGCATCGGCGCCGCTGCCCTGGGGTTGAACGGAAACGATTTTGCCGGTGGCGGCGACAATGCCAGTGAACATGGAATGACTCCTAACGGGGATTGATTCGGGCGAGGATGCGCATATCATCGCCGATTGGCGTGACTTCGTGAAAGCGCAGTGAATATTTGTCGGCCAGACGGTCGAGCGCGGGCAGGGCGAACATCGGCAATGCTTCACCCAGAATATTCGGGGCGAGGTACAGCAGCAATTCGTCAACGCAGCCCTGCTGCAGCAGCGCGCCGTTCAGTCGCGCGCCGGCTTCGACGTGCAATTCGTTGATGTGCCGCTTCGCCAGTTCGCGCATCAGCGCCGGCAGATCGACCTGGCCATGCGCACCGGGTAGCAGCAGGATTTCAGCGCCACGTTGTTTCAGCAGCGCTTCCTTTGGAGGGTTCGATTGC
>JAYFNP010000140.1:0-1564 GCA_034933385.1 Burkholderiaceae bacterium
CGCCCACGTCGATCACCACCGCACCGGGCTTGATCATGTCCGCCGTAATCAGATTGCGCTTTCCGGTCGCGGCGATCAGGATGTCCGCCAGCCTGGTGTGGAACGCCAGGTCGCGCGTCTTTGAATTGCAGATCGTGATGGTCGCGCCTGCTTGCAGCAGCATCATCGCCATCGGCTTGCCGACGATGTTCGACGCGCCGACAATGACTGCGTGAGCGCCACGGATCGGATAATTGATCGATTCGAGCATCTTCATCACACCATACGGCGTACACGGACGAATCGTCGGATGGCCGACCATCAGGTTGCCGGCATTGACGACATTGAAGCAATCCATGTCCTTTTCCGGCTTGATCGCTTCGATTACCTTGCGTTCATCAATATGATCCGGTATCGGCAACTGCACCAGAATGCCGTGGATTTTCGGATCATTGTTCAGCACTTCGATCCGTTCCAGCAGCTCCGCTTCGGTAAAATCGGCATCATATTTTTCCAGCACGGAATAAAACCCGTTGGCGATGCACGCCTTTTCCTTGTTCATCACATACACCATCGAAGCGGCGCTGTCGCCGACCAGAATGACGGCCAGCCCGGGTTGCTCACCTTGTGCGGTCAGCGCAGCGGCACGCTTGGCGATGTCGGCGCGCACTTCCTGCGCCAAAAGATTTCCGTTGATTATTTGAGCGGTCATGTTATACGTCAACAATACAAGTGATAAAAAAAAGGATTATATGTTCTAGTCGGTCAATCCGTTAGGAAAAGCATTCAATCGGCACAATTTTTCGTTCATGGCAGCCCGTAATTTCATATTGTGAAATGAAAATCCACTATTTGAAAACAAGAAATCTTGCTGTTAGAATGAATTGCCGAAATCACAAATGACGGAAACACCGCCCGATACCATAGGGTGACACTCAATGGGAGACAGACAATGTCAGAACAGTTTGACCAGATACTCGCTGCCATCGACAGCGATCCCGACTCATTGGAAACCGGAGAGTGGCTCGATGCCCTCGAATCGGTCATCGAAAACGAAGGGCCACAGCGCGCCCATTATCTGATTGAGCGCCTGGTCGATCTGGCACGACGCCGCGGCGCGCAAATCCCCTTTTCCAGCAACACCGCCTACGTCAACACCATCCCGCCGCATCAGGAGCAGCGCTCCCCCGGCAACCTGGAATATGAAAAACGTCTGCGCGCGTGGATGCGCTGGAACGCGATGGCGATGGTCGTGCGCGCCAACCGGTTGGACGACAACATGGGCGGGCATATTTCCAGTTTCACCTCGCTGGCGACCATGTTTGCCACCGGGTTTCATCATTTCTGGCGCGCGCCGACGGAACAGCATGGCGGCGATCTGGTGTACTTTCAGGGACATTCGTCGCCCGGGATCTATGCGCGAGCATTCTTCGAAGGACGCATCAGCGAACAACAGTTGATTCATTTCCGCCGGGAAGTCGATGGCAGCGGCCTGCCGTCTTACCCGCATCCAAAACTGATGCCGGATTTCTGGCAATTCCCGACCGTGTCGATGGGGCTTGGGCCGATCATGTCGATCTACCAG
>JAYFNP010000141.1:0-4274 GCA_034933385.1 Burkholderiaceae bacterium
CGATGCTGGTGGTGCCGATTGTTGCCGCGCATGGCATGCTGATCCCGAAAACGTCGAGCCGCGCGATCACCTCGCCGGCCGGCACCGCCGATACGATGGAAATGCTAGCCAATGTCGATTTGGCGATGTCCGATTTGCAGCAGATCGTCCACAAGCATCGCGGCTGTCTGGCATGGGGCGGTACCGCCGATCTGTCGCCGGCCGACGATATCCTGATTTCGGTCGAGCGGCCGCTGGGTATCGATTCCAACGGCCAGATGGTTGCCTCTATTCTGTCGAAAAAACTGGCGGCCGGTTCGACCCATTTGCTGATCGATATTCCGGTCGGGCCGAGTGCGAAGATGCGCCACATGCATGAAGCGCAGCAATTGCGCCGCTTGTTCGAGTTCGTCGGCGATCATCTGGGCATCCATCTGGAAGTGGTGATCACTGACGGACGCCAGCCGGTTGGTGCCGGCATCGGCCCGATGCTGGAAACGCGCGATGTGCTGCGGGTGCTGCAAAACGATCCGGCTGCGCCAGCCGATTTGCGGCAAAAGGCGTTGCGTCTGGCTGGGCGGATACTGGAATTTGATCCGGATGTGCGCGGCGGCATGGGTTACGCGATAGCACGTGACATCCTCGATTCAGGTCGTGCGCTGGCGAAAATGAATGCCATCATTGAGGCGCAGGGTCGGCGCAATTTCGAATTCAAACCAGGCAAGCTGACGTTTGAAGTGCACAGCGATGCCGATGGGGTGGTGACCGCGATCGACAATTTGCAGATGGCGCATATTGCGCGCTATGCGGGCGCGCCAATTGCCGAAAGCGCAGGTGTCGATCTGTTCAAAAAACTGGGCGATGCCGTGAAAAAAGGCGAACCGCTGTACCGCGTACATGCGGAATTCCAGGCGGAATTCCATTTCGCTCAGGATTTGTGCCGCCGCAACAGCGGTTACTGCATTGGTGCCGCGTCTGACGTGCCGGCGGCATACGTCGAACCATGATGGTGCTCGGCTTTCCCGAATACGAGTCACAGGCGCAGCGTCTGGCAGCCAGTCTGGCGGTGCCATATGCGTGTGTTCAGGTGCATCGTTTCCCGGATGGCGAGAATAAGCTGACGTTGCCGGCGTCGTTGCCGGCGGAGGTCATCTTTTGCCGCAGCCTGAATGCGCCGAACGACAAGCTGATTGAACTGTTGCTGGCGGCCAAAACGGCGCGCCGACTGGGGGCCGAACGCCTGACGTTGGTGGCGCCATACCTGTGTTACATGCGCCAGGACAAGGCCTTTCACGATGGCGAAGCGATCAGCCAGCAGATCATCGGTCTTTGGCTGGCGGAGCTGTTCGATAGCGTAATCACGCTCGATCCGCACCTGCATCGCACGCCGACGATTCAGGCGGCTGTGCCGGCGAAAACTGCGATTGCGTTGAGCGCTGCCGGACTAATTGGACAATTTTTGCATGCGAAAACGCCAAATGCGTTCATCCTCGGGCCGGACGAGGAATCGCGCCAATGGGTGCAAGCGGTTGCCTTGCCCGGCCATTTCGATTTCGCGGTGTGCGACAAGCAACGCTTCGATGACCGCAGCGTCAAAGTCAGTCTGCCGGCAGTCGACTTGCGCGGACGGCATGTGGTACTGGTTGATGATGTCGCCAGCACCGGACATACGCTGATCGAAACGGCGCGGCAGTCTGTCGCAGCTGGCGCACATCGAACGGACGTGTTCGTCAGCCATGCGCTGTTTGTCGAAGATGCTGATGAAAAATTGCGGCAAGCAGGCGTGACCAACATCTGGAGTACCGATAGCGTTAGCCATCCTGGCAACGTGGTGCAACTGGCCGAATCGCTGGCCACCGTGTTGCGTTCCTGATCGTCTGGGCGTCCTGGGCAAGTCGTTGTCGCTTTCTGTTTGCGCAAGATGGATTCTGTGTCATGCTTGGCGTCGTTTATCCATGCCAGCCAGAGGGGCAATGAAACGCCGATTTTTTAACCTGGTTTTGCTTTTTTTTATTGTCGGTGCGGCTTGGGCGCAGCAAGGGCCGCCGAAAGAATCCGGCCATTTCCGCCAGCCGGAGCTGGTCGAACTGATTCGATTCGCCCCCGGTTTCAAACTCGATATCCGCTATGCGACCAGCAACAATTTCGTTGGTCAACCAGTGTATGAAGAAGCACGTGCATTTTTGCAGCGACCAGCCGCGGTTGCGCTTGTCCGAGTACAACACAAGGCGAAGCAACGCGGCTATGGCTTGCTGATTTTCGACGCCTATCGTCCCTGGCATGTGACCAAGCTTTTCTGGGACAAATTTCCGCATTTCCGCCAATACCTGGGAGATCCGGCCGAAGGGTCGCGCCACAATCGCGGTTGCACCGTGGATTTGACGTTATACGATTTGAACACTGGCAAGGAAGTGGCAATGCCCAGCGGGTTTGACGATTTTACCGAGCGCGCCCATCCTGATTACCAGGGAGGCACGCAAGAGCAGCGTGTTGCGCGCGATTTGTTGCGATCGTTGATGGAGTCCGAGGGCTTTCGCGTGTATGCAAACGAGTGGTGGCATTTTGATTGTGCCGAGTGGCGCGAATATCCGATCATGAACGTTCGATTTCTCGATCTTCGCTAAATAGCCAGTGGGCCAAGCCAATTTCTGGATGGTGGCTATTGTTGATGTGTTTTATTGTGTTTATTTTGTAATTGCTTGATTATCATCGGATATTATTTATATCATAAGCAGGGCGATAGCGTTGTTTCGCTTTCGGGCGAACCGTATAGAACTTTTCAGATTGTGATGCGATGAACCAGACAGAATTTCTTGTTTTGCTAGGCATGATGTTGATTGTTATTGTATTGTTGGCAATTTTGCTGTTGCGCCGTCGCGCGCAAGATGTGGCGCCGATGTTGATGCAACTGCAACAATCTGGCGAGCGGACTGAGCGTGACTTGCGCCAGCAAGTACAGGCCAGCGCGCAAGCGACGCGACAGGAATTGGGCGGCAATTTTGCGCAATTCCAGCAGACGCTGGCGGCGCAGATGACCAGTGTCGCGACCGTGCAAAACAACCAGATTGATGGCTTCTCGCAACAATTGGCCAAGCTGGTCGAGGGTAATGCACAGCAACTGGAGAGCATGCGGCAGGCGATGGTGTTGCAATCACAGGCAGCGCGTGAAGAACAATCGGTGACGTTAAAGCGTTTTGGCGATACGTTGAACCAGACTTTGACGAACTTGACCGAGTCAAATGCGCAGCGGATGGCGGAAGTGCGCGCGACACTGGAACAGAAAATCCAGGCATTGCAGAACGATAACGCGGCCAAACTGGAAGAAATGCGCAAGACAGTTGATGAAAAACTGCACGCGACGCTCGAACAGCGGCTGGGCGAATCGTTCAAACTGGTATCGGGGCAACTCGAGAAAGTCCATCAGGGATTGGGCGAAATGCAGCAATTGGCGATTGGTGTCGGCGATCTAAAGCGTGTGCTGACCAATGTGAAGACACGCGGCACCTGGGGCGAGGTGCAGCTCGAAATGCTGCTTGAACAAATGTTGACTGCGGAACAGTACGCGAAAAATGTCGAAACCGTGCCGGGTAGCGGCGAGCGGGTCGAATTTGCCATCTGTTTGCCGGGTAAGGATGACGAGCGTCGTCCGGTTTGGCTGCCGATCGACGCCAAATTCCCGAAAGAGCAATACGAACGTCTGGCTGAAGCGAGCGAGCAGGCCGACAACGATGCGGTGGCCATCGCTGGGCGCGAACTGGAGCGCATGATCCGTCTGGAAGCGAAAACGATTGCTGGCAAATACCTGTCGCCGCCGTTGACGACCGATTTTGCGATTCTGTTTCTGCCAACGGAAGGATTGTATGCGGAAGTGATACGCCGCCCTGGATTGGCCGATGAACTGCAACGGACGCATCGGGTCAGCATTGCCGGACCGTCGACCCTGTCGGCCTTGCTCAACAGTTTGCAGATGGGTTTCCGTACGTTGGCATTGGAAAAGCGGTCGTCGGAAGTCTGGCTGGTGCTTGGAGCAGTCAAAACCGAGTTTGGCACATTTGGTGATGTGTTGGCAACGACCAAGGCCACGCTGGAGCGTGCGGCGAAAAATATCGATACCGCGGAAAGACGTACCCGACAGATGTCGCGCAAGCTGAAATCGGTCGAGGCATTGCCGGCGGATGTTGCGCAACAGTTACTGGGCGTTGACAATATCTCGGATGAAGAACAAGATGAAAATAAACATGTAACAGATTGAAAAAATTGAATTTTATTTTCTCAAAAATTCTTTTGAGCTTGTT